>DUEF01000003.1 GCA_011176555.1 Caldilineae bacterium | reverse complement strand
GCTGAGGTCGGCGTTGGGGAGGGCGTGGAAGTTGCGGGCGAGGTTGGGGCCCCAGTAGCCGAAGCCGATGAGGCCGATGCGGGTTTGGATCATGTGTGTAGTGTGTGATACTCCTGGAAGTGTGTCGAAGTGTGTCATAGACACTCGATTGTTTCGTTTGATTTGAGTATACTACAAGGGGAAACCTGTACTTCGTGCGTTTACCATGAAATCATAATGCTGTCCATTAGATTTTCAAGTATAATTCCTGGTGTTTGCCGTTGGGTTGAACATCACTGCTCCAAAAGTTCCCACCTCATCTCCAGCAAAGCGAAAGCCGGCGTTGGTTCGGTGAGGCCGTCGCCCACAGTCACGGTTACGGGCCAGAGATCGGATGTGGCGGCGGCGGCGGAGCCGGGAGCAGCGCCTTTGACGCCGACGAAGCCGTGGGCGCGGCGGATGTGGCCGCGGATGTCGGATTGGACGCCCAGGCCGTGCAGGGCGGCGATGGCGTCTGGTTGCAGGTTGAGGGCGGCGGCGTCGCGCACGGCCCCGGCCACGATGGTTCCGACGGGCAAGGCGTCGATCCAGGCGGCCATGCGCGTGCTTTCGTCGGCGAGAAGGGGGTCGTGGGTGTCGAAGTTGGCCGCAGCGAGCAGGGAGCCGCTGCCGGGGTCGAGGGCGACGAGGTTGTAGCCGCGGCGGTTGGGGCTGTGGTCGATGCCGTCGATGTAGATGTGTCCGAAATCGCCAGTGTCTTTGCCGGCGCTGCGCACGACGATGTTGGCCGGGCTCTCCGCGCCGGTGTGGCCGATGAGGCGCGGGGCGAATGCGACCGCGGCGGGATCGAATGTGCGGTCGGATTGAATGTCGAGATGGCCGGGATAGCCATCAGCGGTCGTGGGCAGCGCGAGCGTGAGGGTGTTGAGCCCTGGCTGAAGCGCGTGACGAGCGATTTCTTCGCCATCCAGGCGAAAAGTGAGGGTCTGTTCTCCGGGCGAGGCCAGCGTCAGGGTGAGTGTGGTCGGTCGGGTGAAAGCCGGGAGGACGAGCTGGGGCTGATCCCGCGTGGCCCAGACCGCGGGCTGGTTCTCGATCTGGCTGACTGCGCCCCACCCCTGGCGCAAATACGTCCTCATTTCCGGATCATCCGCGGTCAGCGCCACCATCGTGCGTTCGGCGGGCCAGCGCGCTTCGTAGCGGGCGACGCCTTCCTGCTCTTCCACCTTATCCAACGGGAAGAGTTCGAGCAACTTTGTCTCGAAATCGGGCGGGACTTTGTCCAAATGCAGGGTGACGATGTGGATGTTGAGGGTGCGCAGGAGATCGGGGGCCAGGGCCTGGGCGCGGGCGAAGTCGGCAGGCGGGACCTCGCGGCCATCTTGCAGGGCGGCCAGCACGCCGATGACGGGATTTTCCATGAAATATTGGAATTTCTGTTCGGGGTTGCGGCTGGTGTTGCCGCCCAACCTCGGCTTGCCGTGGTAGGTCTGCCACCACTGCGTGAACATGATCACGGTATCGGCCTTGCCAAAAACGTTGAAACCGTTGCGCCAGCCGATGGGCAGGTCGAGGATGGCGCCAGGCCGGGCGTCGGCGACGACGGCGTCGTAAGTTGGCGGCAGGCGGAAGTCGGACAGGGGCAAGGGGATAGAGAGATGCTCGAACAGCAGCAGGGTGGCCAGGGCGAGGGTCAGCCATTTGCGGCGGGAGGGGCGAACGCGCTGCAACAGGGCTAGGGCTCCCAATCCCACCAAGATCGCCAGTCCCAGCAGGATGAGGACGCTGTAACGGCTGGGGTAGCGGTTGGCCTGGAAGAAGGGGATCTTGAGCAGCAGGGGGAAGACGCCGGGAATGCCGGTCTCGTAGCCGTTGAAGCGCACCACCGGCCCCAATGACACAAGGAGGAAGCCGCCGGTGAGGAGCGCCACCGCCCAGACCCACAAGCGCTTGCGTCCGACCCACAGCCCATAGGCGGCCAGCAGCATCGCCGCATAGCCTAAAAAGAGGTGCTGGCCTTTGTTGACCATGAGCTGGGACTGATCGGGCCGCAACGCGGAGTTGTCGGCGAGGTTGCGGATGATGTCGCCGAAGATCGGGTGCAGTTGGGTGGGGAAGAAGAAGCCCAGCACATCGACGGAGAAGATGTCGGAAAAGCCCCCGCCTTCGACCAGGAAGTCGCCTTCGGCCATCATGTCGGGCAGCATGTTGCGCAGGTAGGGGGCGAGGCCGATGATGAACATGACGGCGGCGATGGCGGTGTTGCGGAGTGCGTAGAGCGTGGTGCGTGGTGCGTGGTGCGTGGTGCGTGGTGCGTCCCTTCGGCTGCCAACCTGTCGTCGCTCAGGACGGGGCTGCGTCGCATCCGCCTTTTGATCTTTAATCTTTGATCTTTGATCTTTGATCCACTTCAATCCTGCATAAATCACCGCTCCCACCGTGACGATAGCGATGAGGAGGACGCCAAACGCGCCGAAGGTGAGTTCCGCCCAGGTCTGGAAGAGTAAAAACAGGCCCAGCATGAAGCCGTTTTGCCAGCGTCGCGGCTGGCGCAGGCTCCGCGCCAGATACAGCGCCACAAAGGGCAGCCATTGCGACGAAGCGATGTTGAATTGGCCCAGGGAGACGTAGAAGAGTTTGGCCGAGGCGAAGGCGTAGAGGAGGGCGGGGATAATTGCGAATTGCGAATTACGGATTGCGGAATGGGGATTGCGGATTGCTCCCTGCTCCTTGCCCCTTGCTCCCACGCTCCCTGCTATCAGATCCAACGCCAGCAAATAAGCCCCAAATCCACCGATGACGAAGCTGCTGAGGGTGAGCAGGTTGGTGGTGAGGATCAGCGAGAGGGCGCTTTGCAGGGGGATGCTGAGCGCGCCGTTGAGCAGGGTGAGGGTGTAAAACGCCAGGTTGATGCTGATGGGATAGAACATGACATCGGCATCGAAGGGGTTGTGCGCCAGCCCGCCCAGCCCGGCTCGATCCACCCAACTGTGCTTGGCCCACCACAGATTCCAGGCCAACGCAGGATCGTCAATGCCATCTCCGGGCGCGTGCGTGAAGATGTGCGGCAACAGCGGCCAGGTAAGCAAAAGACTGAGGAGCGCCAGCAGAAAAATGACGCGCCAGGCATGGAGGCTGCGGGTCATGCCGCAAGTGTCACGCGTCACGCAATTGGTGTCAAGTTTGGTCGTGTGGCCGATCTACGGGGCGCGACGGGTGCTGGTTTTGCAGGAAATGCGATGGTTTTTGCTTGCCGGGGAACGCCGGGTGATGGACATTACAGAAATAAAACGGTAATAGGTTGGAGCGACCTCCGGGAGGTGGCGGCAAGGATTCTTGTTGAAAGACAGGCGCTTCGCCAGTTAAATCTTTCGGAAATGACGACATTTCATCGCCACCTCCCGGAGGTCTTGATTACCGGATTATTTATTGAATGTCCATCATTCGGTGGCGGCTGCAATGGCGCGCGCCTTCGCCAACTCCTCCGGCGTGTTCACGTTCATCAAGCCGACGCCGTCGGGATCGAGAAGACGCAGCTCGTCCGGCCCGATTTCCCGCACTCGCACCTGATCGAAAAAGGAGATCACGCGACGCGAGCGGGCGTCGAGGGCCGCGCGGATGGCCGGGAGACAGGTCGAGCGGCGGTACACAGCGCACAGGGGATGCAAACCCTTCTCCGTGCGCGGAATGACTACGTCATAATCATCACTTGATGCCAGCAAATGCGCCATCAAAGGGCGGCTGGCGAAAGGCATATCACACGCCAAAAGCACATTGAGTTCGTTGTTCGTCGCCAATAGGCCCGAGTACAGGCCCATGAGCGGCCCCAGATTCGGCTCCACATCCGGGATAATGGGCAGCCCGAGATGAAGATAGGGCTCGGCGTCGTTGCCCACAAGGAAAATTCTGGAACAGAGCGGATCCAGGGCATGGATCACGCGTTCGATGATGGCGACGCCAGCCACCGGAAGAAGCGCCTTGTTTTGCCCCATCCGCCTGCTCGCCCCGCCCAGCAACACCAACCCGGCCAGCGGTCGGCGAGGCTCGTCAACTGTTGCAGACATGTCGGTTTGCACAGGGAACGAAAAAGACGCCGAACGGCGGTGCGCATGGCGTCTTATCGCATCATGGTGTTTCTAGCAACGAGTCGCAGGTGCGCGCTTGGCTCGCTGATAACGTTGAACTCGTTACTTGCGACCCTGCGTCCTGCCACTGGTTCGCTATTCTGCGCCAGCTTCTTCGAGCAAGGTGACGACTTCACCCACCGTGGTGACCTTCTGGGCTTCCTCGTCGGAGATTTCGCCGCCGAATTCCTCTTCGAAGGCCATCATCAATTCGACGAGATCGAGGCTGTCCGCTTCCAAATCCTCACGGAAACGAGCCTCTGGTGTGACTTCCGACGGGTCGACGCCAAGTTGGTCTACGATGATGTCGACAACGCGATCCTGAACTGTACTCATGAAATTCTCTCCATTGCATAATGAAAATGTGATATTTCGAAATAGACGCCCTTTTGGACGATATGAAGCAGCGCCATTCTAGCATGTCTGTTGTGGCGCGCAAAATATGGCGACAGTGTATGCGCCACTTCATGTATGGGAACACCCTTCCCACCCAAAAGTCGCGCTGTTTTTCGGATTTCCGGCATTTGCTGGAATAGCTCGCCATCTTCTTTGCTCCGCCAGCGCTGCTCTCCCCACCCGCATCTCAAATTCGCTTTTTCGGTTGGACACGATACTGTCATCATGCTATCATAACGCCCAGGAGAGGAGCCGGCCATGACCACGGAAGGTCCAACACGCATCGAACAAATCCGGACGCTCTGTCAAGCTGGAAAAGTGGCCGCGGCGTTTGATCTGGCGCAAAGGAATCTGACCAGGGCGGAAAAAGAGGGAAGCGTCATTGAACGCGCTGAGGCGCTCATCGCCCTCGCCCATGTCCACTTTCGTCTGGGACATTATACACAGGCTCAGACTCTCTTACATCAGGCGTTGGCCCAAACGCCCGCTGATCATCCCTTGCAGGTGGAGGCGCTCATCCATCTGGGCATGTGCGCAGCCGAGACCGATGCACCTGACGAAGCCGAGGGCCATTATCGTCGGGCAGTGGACCTCAGCCGCATGTTGGGGTACGAAGACGCGTTCTATCGGGGACTTCATGCCCTGGCGGTGGGCATCTACGTTCCCAGAGGACAATTCGAATTGGCCCTGACCATGGACCAGGACGCCTACGATTTCATCGTGGCTCGGGGCAAGCCGAGGATGGGATGGAACGCTCTGGCCGCCATGGGCTGGGTGCATTGGACGATAGGCCAGCCGCAGGAGGCTGCTCGCAAAGCCGCACTTCTGAAGGAGGTTGCGCCCGACGGTTCGTTGCCCCGGGGCTTCCACGACGCGCTGCTGGCCGATCTGGCCCAGGACGAGGGGCGGATGGAGGAGGCGGCCAGGCTGTACGCCAACGCTCGCGCCATCGCCAATGTCATCGGCGATCCGGGTTTGAATGTGCTGGTTCTTCTGGGGTTGAGTCGGTTGCATCTTCGCTTGGGAAAGCCCGCGACCGCATGGGGGTGGGCCGATGAGGCGTTGACATTGGCGGAACGGGTGGGCTATGTGCATCTGGAGGGGATGTCACTTCTGGCGCGGGCGCATGCCTTCTGGGATCGGGAGGAGCTTGCCGCGAGTGAGGCGGATTTGCGTCGGGCTATCGAACTGATGACACCACTGCATTTCAACTACGATCTGGCCCGGGCCTGGCTATTGCTGGCGGGCCTGTTGCAGAGGATGGATCGGGACGAAAAAGACGCCTGGATGGAGGCTATCACCCGTATCCATCGCGGCAGTTACCACTTTTTGTTGGAGCGCGAACGGGCGTTGATCTTTCCTCTCATCATCCGACGCTTGCGCGGGCGCGATGCTCAGGCCCGAGCCGAAGCTCAGGAGCTGCTCCAACGCCTCGCCTCTACTCTCCCCCAGCCCCTGCGCATTCACTCATTGGGGCGTTTCGAGGTGTGGCAGGGGCCGCGGCGCATCGAGGATCGGGCCTGGGGCAAACGCCGGGCTGGCCTTCTGTTCCGCATGTTGCTTATCAGTCCCCGCCGCACCCGCACCCAGGAGCAGATCGTGGAGGCCCTGTGGCAAAATAAGTCTATGGCAGCGGCCCAACCGCTGTTGCATCAGGCTACGTCGGCCTTGCGCCGGGCCCTGGAGCCCGACCTGCCCCGCCAGTTTCCCTCTCGCTATCTGGAGGTGGATGGCGAATGCGTGACCCTGCATCTGCCGCCGGACAGTTGGGTGGAGCACGAGGTGTTCGCCGAGTTAGTCCGGCAAGGGGAGTTCGAGAAGGCGTTGGAGCTCTATGGCGGCAGGCTCTTTCCACAAGACCCGTACGCCGACTGGGCGGTGTGGGAGCGGGAGCGCCTGGCTCAGCGTTATCTGCAGGCGTTGTTGGGTGCGGCGAAAAACGCTCTGAACGAGGACCGCCCCGACGATGCGCTGATGCTGGCCCGCAAGGCGCTGAAACTGGAGCCCTGGCAGGAACAAGCCACCCGATTGGGCATGGAAGCGTATCTGGCCTTGGGAGATCGAGCGGGCGCACTGCGATTGTATCAGGCGCTGGCGGTTCGATTGCAGGAGGATTTGGCCATCGAGCCGGGCGAGGAGTTGCGGGCGTTCTATCGGCGCATCGTGGCCGGATAGGACCCCCGCCGCAGCGAAAACGGAAGTTTTCCCTTTCAGGAGCGCGGGCCGGATGCTTGCCCGGCGTCAACCGACGATGATTCGGGGAGGCTATTGCTGCGAGGAATGGAGAAGGGTCGAGGATGTTTGGAACGGCGACGCGCGCGCATTATGCGCGCGCGTGAACGGACATCAGAAGCTCATGGACTTCAGGGGGCTAACACCAGGGGAAGACGCAGCACCAGATCCGCGGGGCGCAGATGCTGGATGCCGACCAGCCAGTTCAAAAAGTCGGCGTCCGCAGGAACGCACAGATCGGTGTCCTCGAAGAAAAAGCGCTCCAGGTGCAGATTCGTCAAGCTCAACGGCAGACAACCGGAAAGAGGATTGCCGAACAGGAATATCCCCCGCAGTTTACTGAGGTTTCCCAGCTCGGGGGGAACCGGGCCAGTCAGTTGATTTTTGTACAGGCTCAACCATTCCAGATCCGTCATACCGCCCAACTCGGGAGGGATGGAGCCAGTCAACTGATTATCGCCCAGCCCCAGATTCTGGAGCTTGGTCAGAGAACCCAATTCGGGTGGGATGGTCCCACTCAATTGATTGCCATACAGCCACAGAGTCGTCAGCCGGTTTAGTTGCCCCAACTGCGGGGGGATGGGCCCGCTCAGGTGATTATCCATGAGCATAAGCGAAACCAGTTGCGTGGCATCGCCCAATTCGGGGGGGATCGGGCCGCTCAGTTGGTTACGCATGGCTTGGAAAAAAACGAGTCGTTCCATGTCTCCCATTTCCGGCGGGATCGAGCCGTCCAGTTGATTGTCATTGACGTAGAAGAAGACCAAATTGTCCAGTTGCCCGAATGTGGCGGGAATGCCGCCGGTCAACTGATTCTCGGACAGATACAACGTCTGTAATGACTTCAGATTCCCCAAGGCGGCGGGGATGTTTCCCTCTAATTGATTGCCTGTGAGGGCCAAATGCGTCAATTGCGCGAAATTCCCGAACTCCGGGGGGATGGTTCCACTAAGTTGATTGCCCGAAAGCGTCAGGCCCTTGAGCTTGGGCGTGTTCGCCAGCCCGGGGGGGAGGGCGCCGCTGAGTTGATTGTCGGGCAGCGCCAGTTGCTCCAGCTTGGGCAAGTTGGCGAGCCGGGCGGGGATGGCTCCGCTCAGTTGGTTGTCACTCAAATTCAATGACTCGAGTTTGTCCAGGCCATCCAATTCTGGAGGAATGGAGCCGCTCAATTGATTGGAGGACAGGTACATGCCCTTCAACTTCGCCATCCCGCCCCACGAAGCGGGAATGGAGCCGGTGATCTGGTTATGGGAGAGATAGAGATATTCCAACTGGTCGAGATCAGAAAAGCTGGCCGGGAGAGGGCCTTCCAATTGGTTGTGCTCCAAATCGAGCTTCTCCAATCGGGCAAGACGTCCCATTGATTCGGGCAAAGCGCCGTTCAACTGGTTTTTGGCGAGATCGAGACTCTCCAGGGCCTGGAGATCGCCGAAGGAAGCGGGGATGGGGCCGGTGAGTTGATTCTCCGACAAATCCATCTCGACCAACTTGCCCAACTGCCCCAAGGCGGCAGGGAGTGGACCGCTGAGCTGGTTCCTGGCCAAATTCAGCTCCTTTAGCTCGCTGAGATTCCCCAACGCGGCGGGGATGGGGCCGGTGAGCTGGCTGTTGGCCAGGTTCAGTTCCTGCAGCTGCGCCAGAGAGCCCAGCTCCGAAGGGATGGGGCCAGTCAGTTGATTTCCGCTCAGCCAGAGTCGCTGTAAGTGGGAGAGGTTGCCGAGAGATGCGGGGATAGGCCCCTCAAGCTGATTCCCTCCCAGCCACATGTCCTCCAGCAGGGGCAGTTGTCCCAGGCTGTCTGGCATTGGGCCTGTCAACTGGTTTCCCGTAAGTTTGAGAAAGCGCATTTGGTCGAGAGCGCCTAACTCAGGAGGAATCGGGCCGCTGAGAGCATTGAAGCGCAGGTCCAGCCCCAACAGTTGAGAAAGATCGCCCAAAGCGGAGGGCAATGGGCCTTCGAGTTGGTTGTAATACAGTGAGAGATAAGTGACGTGTCCGCTGGCGCAGGTGACGCCACGCCACTGACAGGGCGTGTTAGTGGCCAGCCAACCGTTGTGATAACGCCAATTGGGGCCATCGGTCTGGTCGTAGAGAATGACCAGCGCCTCGCACTCCGGCCGGGGAATTTGTGTGACGTTGCCGCAGTCAAAGGTCGCTGGCGTTTGGGGCCTCCCCTCATCAGCAAAGGCGGTGGTTGCTGGCGTCCGGCTAGCGATCAGTAAAATCAAGAATGACAGAAGAAAACATGTGACGAAGAGACGTTTCATGGTGACCTCCTGGAGTGAAAGTGGCGCTCACGCCGAAGCGTCGAATCGGCCGAGGGGTGGATGATGCGAACGGCTCGGGAAAGCAGGCGTTCGCTTTTTTCCATTATTCTCTACCTCACTGACAGATGACTGACAGGAACGCGCGTCAGCCGTTTGTCAGGGAGGTGTGAGAGAATAGGACAATACAACCCCACGTTACCCCGAAGATAAAAACACGAATCGTTTTTTCTTTCTGTCGTAGTAACTACCAACATACACTGTTTTTATCCCAGACTGCGCAGACCCCTGGACCTGGTCGTTCTGACGGGCAATCAGATGCTCGATATGGAATGGCGTAGCCGTCGATTTAACCCTTCCGACCCACAAACTCATCGCTTCTGACCTCACATTCTTCGGCAGTAGTGTAGGCATCCAGGATCGCACCAAAGTGCGGATCAGAATTGGCATTTACCCCCTGCAGGCCCGGACTGAAGCCCACGATCTGGCAATCATCTACCTTCCCATCCTGATGGACGACTGAACATGCCCACTGTCACCACCGTCATCCTGCGTTTGCTTCGCAACGAGCACATTTCATCCTTGCGGGGCACACTGCAAACCCTGGACGAGCCGGAGCCGTTCTCTTTCAAGGACGAACGCGAGCTGCTGACACTACTTCGGCAACTCGCATTCCTCTCCGACTTGGGACAGGAGCGCGCGTTGGGCCAGGAAATCCTTCCATCCGAAGGGAAAGAACCATAAAAACATCACCAGTATCGCCTATTGATCATTCTGATTCGGTCCCCAGTTTGCCAATGTGGCGTTGCACCCTTTTTGTCCGCTCTTTCTCAAACTGTTCTTACCTGGGGTTGATTTGTGCCAGCTATTTCGCTTCGATTTCTCCACGCCGTCGTTATTTGACAGGCGTAGACGGCGCCCGCTACACTCAACGGAGCCGAGCATCCCATCACACTCGCGCTTCGATCATGTCTGGACACCACGCCCACCGCAAAGCCGACCACATCCGCATCAACCTCGACCAGGATGTAGATTTTCCCAATCTGACGACAGGCTTGGAGCATTATCGATTCATGCACCAAGCGCTGCCAGAATTGGACCTTGATAAAATTGACATCTCTTTGACGTTGTTCGGGAAGCGTTTGCAGTCGCCGATTCTGATCTCGTCAATGACGGGCGGCACTGCGGAGGCGGGACGCATCAATTTACACCTGGCCGAGGCGGCTGAAGCGGCGGGGATAGCGATGGGGTTGGGCTCACAGCGGGCCGGGTTGGAAGAAAGTGAACAGGCCGCCACATTCCAGGTGCGGCGCGTGGCTCCGACCATCCTTCTCTTTGCCAACCTCGGTGCTGTGCAACTCAACAAAGGCTACACAGTCGAGCATTGCCAGCGCGTGGTGGAGATGGTGGAAGCAGACGCCCTGATTCTACACCTGAATCCTTTGCAGGAAGCGGTGCAAGCCGGTGGTGATGTGCACTGGGCCGGTTTGGCCCGGAAGATCGAAGCGGTTTGCACAGCGCTTTCGGTTCCTGTCATCGCCAAGGAAGTGGGATGGGGCATTTCGGTGCAGACGGCGCGTTTGCTGGCCGACGTCGGCGTCGCCGCCATCGATGTCGCCGGCGCTGGCGGCACCTCGTGGTCAGAAGTGGAATACCATCGCGCCCCGTTGGCCAGGCTACAGCGGCTCGCCCGTGTATTTGCGGACTGGGGCATTCCCACAGCCGAATCGTTGAGGCTGGTGCATGAGGCCGTTCCCGAGATGACGCTGTTCGCCAGTGGCGGCCTGCGCACCGGCATCGACATCGCCAAATGCCTGGCTCTGGGAGCCGACCTTTGTGGCATGGCCGGCCCGTTTCTGCGTCCGGCTACCGAGAGCGCCGAGGCGGTCGCATCCGAGATCGACGCCATCGTTCATGAGCTTACGGTGGCCATGTTTGCAGTGGGGGCCGGCACAGTACAGGCGCTGCGAGAGCCAGGACGGTTGGTAGGGCCCGGAAGACAGAGGTCGGAAGTCGGAGATCGGGGGTCGGAAGTCGGATCTGCGGAGTTTGCATCTCCGGATGCGATAGAGCGAAACCAAGAATAAAGGACTCGAAATTCATGATCAACCTTTCATCTTTTGGCCAGCGATGGCTGCCTGAAATCGAAGCATACATGCGCTGGACGGTGAGCAGCGAACGCCAGGAACTGCGCGGCCTGTACGGCATGTTGCGCTACCATCTTGGCTGGGAAGACCAACAAGGTCGCCCCGACTCAGCGCCAGCGGGCAAGCGCGTGCGCCCTCTGGTCGTGCTCATGGCTTGTCAGGCTGCGGGCGGCGATTCCCAAAACGCCATCCCCGCCGCGGCCGCAGTGGAGCTTTTGCACAACTTTTCGCTGATCCATGACGACATCGAAGATCGCAGCCCCACCCGCCGCCATCGCACGACCCTCTGGCACTGGGTGGGCGAGGCGCAGGCCATCAACGCGGGCGATACCATGTTCGCCCTGGCCCGGCTGGCGTTATTGGGCCTACGCGAGACAGGCGTTGCGCCAGAGCGTATCCTCGACGCCCAGCGCCTGTTCGATTTGACCTGCCTGCACTTGACCGAAGGTCAATATCTCGATATCGGCTTTGAAACCCGTACAGATGTGACATTGCCTGAGTATCAGACCATGATTGCGGGCAAGACCGCGGCGCTGTTGGCCGCTTCCGCACAGTTGGGCGCGATTGCGGCCGGGGCCGATGACGCCATCGCCGGACATTATTGGCGCTTTGGCCATGAACTCGGACTCAGCTTTCAGGTGCAGGATGACATCCTCGGCATCTGGGGGGATGAGGCGCAAACCGGCAAGTCGGCGGCGAGCGACATTCTCACCCGCAAAAAGACCCTGCCCGTGCTCTACGCCCTGGAACAGGCCGGCCCCTATGCCCAGGCGCTTTACGCCTACTACACTGCCGACCGCGAGCTAACGCCCGTCGATCTCTCGATGATTTTGGAACTGTTGGATCGTCTGGGAGCGCGGGAACATGCCGAGATGGTGGCCCGCGGCCACGCGCAGGCCGCCCTGGCCGCGCTGGCTCAGACTGATGGTGAGCCAGAGGGCATGGCCTTGCTGGTCGAGTTAGCCGGCAAGCTGGTGGGTCGCCGCGCCTGAAGTTTTATTGACACGGACAGGAGAAACTCCGCCCCATGCTCATCGGCATTGACGCATCCCGCGCCTTGCGCGCCCACCGCACCGGCACTGAACGGTACAGCCTGGAACTGATCAACGCCTTACTCGATCTGAATAGCGGCGACCGTTTCCGGCTATACGTTCCCACGCCCCCGCCGCCGAAGCTGTTCCGGCCCGGAGCCGAGATCGTCGTGCTGCCCGGTCGACATCTGTGGACCCACACCAAACTGGGCCCGCACACTCGCGCACATCCCCCCGACGTTCTGTTTGTTCCCGCCCATGTGTTGCCGGTGATCGGGCCCGACAACACGGTAGTGACGGTGCACGACCTGGGGTATGAACATTTCCCGCAGGCGCACCCCTGGCGGCAGAGACAGTACCTGCGGTGGAGCACCAGGCGCCACGTTCGGGTGAGCAAGCAGGTCATCGCCGACTCGCACGCCACCAAGGCCGATCTGATTGCGTTCTACGGCGCTGATCCCGACCGCATTCATGTCGTCCACCTCGCGCCTGATCCCGCCCTCAAACCTGAATCCGACCCTGCGCGCATCGCTCACGTGCGCGCCAGCTACGGCATCCCCCCGGGAATTGACTACATCCTCCACATCGGCACCATCCATCCCCGCAAAAACTTGGAGCGCCTGGTGGAAGCCTTCGCCTTGCTGCGTCAGCGCCTGCCGGCGCGCAAAT
Source organism: Caldilineae bacterium (assembly GCA_011176555.1). GTDB lineage: Bacteria > Chloroflexota > Anaerolineae > J102 > J102 > DUEF01. Next base: position 3,671 of record DUEF01000003.1, on the reverse strand, counting down.
TACACCTGGTGCTGGCGGGCGGCATCGCTCTCGGGGGAGACGCCTTACGACGCAAGGTGCAGGCAATGGGCCTGGCCGACCAGGTGCGCTTCCCGGGCTATGTCAGGGTGCACGACATTCCCGCGCTGTACACCGGTGCGGCCTGTTACGCTTTGCCTTCGCTCAACGAGGGATTTGGATTCCCCGCTTTGGAGGCGCAGGTTTGCGGTGTTCCTTTGGTCTGTGCGCACACTTCCTCCCTGCCCGAAGTGGCCGGCGAAGGCGCGTGCTATTTCGACCCATTCGATGTCGTCGGCATGGCGGACGCCATTGATCGCGTGCTGACGGAGCCAGAATTGCGGTCGGAGCTGATAAAAAGGGGTCGGATGAATGCGCAGCGCTTTTCGTGGGAGAAAACAGCGCGGGCGACGTTGCGCGTGTTGGCCTTGGCGACCAGTAACAAGGGCTGAGACAGCATCCAGATTTTACAGTGTCATCGCCGTTGCTGTGACGGTTTACGGCTCGCGGGCTTTGTGCTACACTCTAAGTAAACCTTGTTGCTGGTCCCTGCGCTCACGTTGATTTAGAGGTTATCATGTCCCGAGAGAGTCTTTCCAATATTGATGCCGCCTGGCTGCACATGGAAGAACCGACGAATCTGATGATGATTAATGGCTTCTTCCAATTCGATGGCGCGGTTGATTTTGAGCGCGTCCAGTTGACGCTACAGCATCGCCTGGTGGAGCGTTTTGTACGCTTCAAGCAGCGGGTGGCCGAGTCGCGTCTGCCCTTGCGGCAACCCTACTGGGAGATTGATCCCACCTTCGATATTGACGCCCACCTGCATCGCATCGCCCTACCCGCACCTGGCGATGATACGGCGTTGCGCGAACTGATCAGCGATCTGGCCTCTACCCCGCTTGATTTTAGCAAACCGCTCTGGCAATTCCATGTTATCGAGGGTTATGTCGGAGGAGGCGATCTGCTGTTTTGTCGTTTGCACCACAGCATCGCCGATGGCATCGCCCTCATGCAGGTCTTGCTTTCGATGTGTGACGCCGATGCAGACGCGCCCTGGCCCGAACCGGCAGCCAGGAAGGGGGGAGGATTGGGATCGTTGTTTCGGCCTGTGATCGGCGCGGCGAAAACGACAGGCAAGGTGGCGGGAACGGTTGCCGATGGCGCGAAATTATTTTTGCACCCAATCGAGACTGCCGGGAAGGCCAAAGGTGCAGCGAGCTTCTCAGCTAATTTCGCCACCCGCCTGGGCCGTTTGACACTGTTGCCATCCGATCCCAAGACCGTGTACAAGGGCAAGCTGGGCGTGACGAAGGTCGCCGCCTGGTCGGAGCCAGTGCCGCTGGCCGAGGTGAAGAGGGTCGGGCAGGCGATGGGCGGCACCCTCAACGATACGCTCATGGCCGCCATCAGTGGCGCACTGAGGCGTTACATGATTGGCCGTGGCGAATCTCCGGATGGACTCGATATCCGGGCGATGGTTCCGGTCAATTTACGCTCTCCGGAAGAAGCGCTGAAGAAACTGGGGAACCAGTTCGCCTTGGTTTTGATGGCGTTGCCCATCGGTATCGAGGATCCGTTGGAGCGTTTCTTGGTGGTCAAATCCCGCATGGACGAGTTGAAAGATTCAACGGAGCCAGTGGTTGTCTATGTTGTCCTGCAAGCGATGGGAGTAGCGCCGGCCGAGATCGAGAAGTTCGGCGTTGATTTCTATGCCGCCAAGACTTCTCTGGTGTTGACCAATGTCCCCGGCCCGCGTGAAAAATTGTATTTTGCCGGCAAAAAGATCGAGAAATTGATGTTTTGGGTGCCGCAATCAGGCCGGATGGGGCTGGGCGTCAGCATTATTAGCTACGCTGGCGAGGTCATCGTGGGCGTGATCACCGACCAAGGGCTTGTGCCCGATCCGGAAACCATCGTCGCCCATTTCCACGAAGACTTCGAGGAGATGAAGGCGTTGGTGGAGGAGATCGAGGAGCAGACCTACAAAGGGCCGGTGCCGGTGATGGAGGAAACGGAGCGAGGACGCTGCAAGGCGCTCACGAAGGCGGGCACGCAGTGCAAGAACAGGGCGCTGGCTGGCTCGGCCTATTGTCATGTCCACGCCCGGATTGTCGCCGACAGTGAGGACATGGCGCGGGGATAAGATCCGAAGGGTTTCCGGCATAACGGAAGCACTCCATTTTGCCAGCGAAACCCCTGAAACTTCACGATTGTGATCGGCGGAGAAAACCCTTCGGGTCTCGCGCATTCATGCACATCATGCGCGCGCCTGCGCAAGGGCCAAACGCTACATCCATTGTTATCACCAACACTGTCCCCGCCCGCTTTTCCCAGCCACCAACGGCTGACGCAGACATTCTCCGTCAGCCGTTAGCTATGCTGGCGATCTAAGTTCAGCGATGCAAGTTCTTCGCGGCCACGAACGACAGCCCCTGCTCGGTCAGCGCCCAGGCGGTTTTGTTCAGGGCGTCGAACTTGTCCATGAAGTTGAGGGTGAGGGCGTCCCAGTCGCCGCTGGCGATCACTTCATCCTTATCCCGGAAATAGTCGAGGATGTCGGAGGGGTGGTCGCGGGTTTGGTCGATTTCGGGATCAGCGCCTTCGTGCTTGGCTGAAATGTTGGCCACGTGATCGGCGATTTCCAGTAGCTCGTCCCGGCGGTTGTAGGGCTGGCGCACGATGCTCTTGTAGGTCTCGACGATGTGGTGCTCGAAGCGCACGATGTCCTCGAAACCGAGTTCCTTGCGGAACTGCGCCGTGATCTCCATGGTCTCGTTGTTGATCGAGTTGCTCCAGTTGAAGCCGATCAGCGGTGTGGATCCGTCATCCCGGGCAAAGAGCTTTGCTCCGAGCAGCGTCCACAGGGCGGCGTAGGGATTGTCGTTGCCCATGTACACCGAGATCTTGAATTCAATGTCTACGCCCAGACGATGGAGAAAATAGCCGAGCAATACGGTGCCCGGGTTGATGTTGAGCACCTGGTAGACGCCGTAATTGGTGTAGTAGTACAGGAATTCATCGACCCATTGCAGGGCGTGCGTGTTGGGTTGGCCCACGCCGCCGAAATAGCCAGTGATGGTCTCCGGCCCGCCCAAATGCACGTTGGAGCCGTCCGTACCCTTGGTGTCCAGCGTTTCGACGTAGCTGGCCCCGACGATCTGCATGGCCGCAGCGAACGCAGCCAGATCGCCATCCGCTTCCTGCTCTTTCATCTGCCGCACCCGGATGTAACGTCCTGGCATCAGCATCTCTTCGGCGATGGCTTTCCTGGCGATATCCATCAGGTAGGGGAAGTACTGGGCGGCGCTGATCTCGAGGGTCACGGCGAAATCGTCGGCAAAAGTCATCTCATCGGCCTTGTCGCCCAGCACCTTGCGCCGATAATCGGCGACGCTGATGAACGCGTCCCGGTCGCGCTGTTCCTGCAACCATTCCAGGTCGGCGAGATAGGCCGGGTTGGTTTCTGCGACCCGTTTGAGTAGGTTTGGCATCTGGCGGGCGGTTTCGGCTTTGGCGTTGATTTCTTCCGGCGAGCCGTATTTGGCGACTACGGCCAGGAAGTCGTTGATCACGCGTTCGTTCGGGTTCAGCAACACGGCGTTGATAGCATCGAGTCGGGCCGGGGGTATCGCCAGTCGCTGGCGTAAATCGTCAGTCATGTCTGTCTCCTT
>DUEF01000299.1 GCA_011176555.1 Caldilineae bacterium | reverse complement strand
TTGCCGAGGCGATCCTGAAGGCGGGCGACCGGCTGGGGCATCTACACATCGGCGAAAATAACCGTATGCCGCCCGGTTATGGCCACATTCCCTGGACTGAAATCGGCGCGGCCCTGCGCCAGATCGATTACCAAGGGTTTGTGGTGATGGAGCCGTTCCTCATGCCTGGCGGCCAGGTGGGCAGCGACATCAAGGTGTTTCGGGACTTGAGCGTCGGTTTGGACCTGGATGAGGAAGCCCGAAAGGCATTGCAGTTCACGCGGCGCGTGCTGGGGACAGGGGGGCGCAGCTAGTTTTTGCCACCGGGGCGCTTTCCGCTATAATGGCGCTTCTGTTCGGGGCGAAAGTCGCCCTCCCCACATCCACCCCTGCAATGAGGACCTAATGGCGAAAGTTGAAATCGATTCAGGTATTTGTGGCATGCACTCCACCGTCTGGGCCACAACAGACATGAACACTTACCGTTGCACGCTCAGGATCGAGAGTGAGTGCGAGGCGATCCAGAAAATCGGGCAGGAGATGCCTGAGGTCGATGCCTTCCAGGAGATCTCCCTGCGGCGGGGCGAGGGGCCGCTGGCCTTGCGCAAGGGCATGGAACACTGCTTCCACTCGGCCTGCCCTGTGCCGGTGGGGATCATCAAGGCGGTGGAGGTGGCGTCTGGGTTGGCGCTGCCCGCCGATGTCAGGATGACGATATCGCAAGAGGATTGACAGACAGCGTTTTCAGCGACGCCTGAATTTTCTCCCATACCAGTTCCATCTCTTTTGGATCAGGGGATGACGGGCTCCAAATCGAATCGAGAACTGTTCGGGCGTGTTCCGTTGTGCGGAGTGAGGCGGCGTCTAACACAGCAAGGGCAGCCGCCGCGCCCAGGGCAAATCGCTTCGGCTCAACCCCCTGCCGCATGACCAGGCGCATGGTCCCCACCAGCCGGTCGTTCCACCCCAGCTTTCGGCCCGGGTCCCGGCCCACGCGCTCGACCGTGTCTCCCAGGAAGGGATTGGTCATGCGCACCAGCAGGTCATCGGCGTAGGCCCGGAAACCTTCCGGCGTGAACAGGGGATCGACGCCGGCGTACTTGCGCACCAGCGCCCGTCCCGATTCCTCGATGAAGGCCGCTCGCAAAAACGCCATCATTTCGGGCTTTTGCCGCAACTCGGCGATTAGCTCGACGCCTTGCTGCGCCCCCAGATAAGCGGCCAGGGCATGTACGGCGTTATGGCCGTAAAGCTTCGCTTCCTCGAAAGGCAACAGGTCTTCCTTCTCCACGAACGCCTCGATGCCGCGGCGGTAGGGTGACGCGCCCGGTCGGGGCGCAAAATCGATCTTCGAGATCAGAATCCGGTTGAACGCCTCGACCAGGAAAGCGCGCGGCAAGTCCGGCGTCATCGGGGCTAACCTCAGTGCTGCAATTTCAGCGGGATCGGTCTTGACGCCGCTCATCTTGCCGATCACGGTGTTCAAAAATCGCACTTGCTCTCGGACAGCCTGCTGTTCCCCGGCTGGAATCTCAGCAAACACAGCCTTTTCCAGCAACTCGGCGGCATGATTGTGATTCTCGGCGGCGTATACGACCGCTCGCGGCCCGCCCCGCCTGGCCTTTTCCCGCAAGCCCAGGGCCAGGATGCGATGCAGGCTGCCCGGATCGTCAGACGCATAGTAGCGGACGCTGGGGATGGCGGTGGCGATCTCCTCCGCGGCGGCGATGGCGTCGATCAACCGCCGCCGATCCGCCTCGACCAGGGGATTCTCGATCTCGATAGGCCCGACCAGCGCGGCTTCGATGCGGTCGGCGTGGGCGATGTTGATGCTGAAACGCCCTTCCGCCTGGCGAATGCTCGCCACCACATCGGGCAGCACCTCGGCCACGACATAGCGGTCGAAATTGCCCGACCGGAACGCCTCGTACAGGAACAAACCGGTCTGGATAGCGCCGAATCCGAATCCGACGAACGTGCGTTTGGGGTTGGAGGACGTTTTTGGCATGGTTCATTGACCGTGAAACGTGGTGCGTAGTGCGTGGTGCGTTCTCTTGACGCCGATCCAACAGACCACGCAATACGTTACTTATGTGTTTCGCTTTATCCTGACCTGCGACCGCAGCGATTCGACCAGAGCCCGGTCGCCGACTGCCGTGCCTTCCTGCATCGCCGTCGCCGTTCCGCTAGCCACGATTCGCAGCGCGGTTTCGTCGGGGTCGCAATCATCGACAACCGCCCAGATCAACCCGGCCAGCGCGGCGTCGCCGGCGCCGATGGGACTGCGGGCGGCGACGGACGGTGGCTTCGCCACCAACAGCGCATTCCCCATGCTCAGCGCCAGGCCCTCGCGCCCACGCGAGAGCGCGACGATGCCCGCTCCCAGGTCGCGCAACGCTTGCGCCGCCCGGAGGTGATCGGCGTCGTCCAGCAGGGGGCGGCCCAACAATTCGCCCGCTTCTTCGCTGTTGGGCTTGATGGCGAAGGGCCGGGCCGCCAGGCCGGCGCGTAAGGCCGGGCCGCTGCTGTCCAGAAACGCGCGCCCGCCCCGCTGCTGGATCGACTCGATGAGCCGGGCGTAAAG
>DUEF01000298.1 GCA_011176555.1 Caldilineae bacterium | reverse complement strand
CGGCGTCAACATCGACAACCTGGAAACGCGCGACACCCGCAGCCTCATCCCCCACATCGGCTTCAGCATCGAGCCGGGCATCTACCTGCCCGCGTTCGGCGTGCGTCTCGAAATCACCATGTTCATCCACCCCGACCGCGCCGAAGTGACAACCTTGCCATTACAGCGGGAATTTATCACAATGGCGGGAGTATAATTCAACAACAGCGGTTCTTCAGTTAACGAACTTATCGCCACCTACCGGGTATTGGATATTGGGTATTGACTCACGCAATCAGCAATATCCAATACCCAATATCCAAGCCATCAAAATCGTCTCCCAGAACGCTCCACAAAACATGCCATGGAACCCACTCCCCAAACCTCATCACAACGCTTCCAAGTATCACTCAGTCGCAACTTAGGCCTCTTCGATGTCACCATGATCGGCGTCGGCGCCATGATCGGCGCCGGCATCTTCGGCCTGACCGGTATCGCCGCAGGCGAAGCGGGAGCCGTGGGCTTGTTGGTGGCGTTTTTCCTCAACGGCGCCCTCACCAGCCTCACCGGCCTCACGTACGCCGAACTGGGCGCGGCCTGGCCGCAAGCAGGCGGCGGTTACGCCTGGGTCAAGGAGGGACTTTCCCGCGTGTACGGCTTTTACGCCGGTTGGATCTCCTGGTTCTCGCATTCGGTGGCGTGCAGCCTTTACGCCGTCCTTTTCGGCACCTTTTTCGTCGAGCTGCTGGAACTGGGCGGGTTACACCTGGGAACGGAACCCTGGATACTGGGCTTGTCTGTCGAAGCGCTGGCGGTCAAATTGTTCGCCGTGCTCGCCGGCCTGACGTTTATCATCATCAACGTGCGGGGCTCCTCCGAAACCGGACTGGTGGGCAACATCATCACCATCTTCAAGATCATCGTGCTGGGATTGCTGGTGTTCTTCGGCATCAAGGCGATGATCAACATCCCCAACTGGGGTGACCAATTCCTGACCATGCCCGGCCCCTTCCCCCACGGCATCCAGGGCATCATTCTGGCGATGGGCCTCACCTTCGTTGCGTTCGAGGGTTACGAAATCATCGCCCAGAGCGGGGAAGAAGTGAAAAATCCGGGCAAGAACATCCCTCGGGCGATCTTCCTGGCCATCGCCATCGTGGTCGTCATCTATCTGGCGGTGGGATTTGTGGCGGTGGGAGCGGTGCAGCAGGACACCGGCCTCCCCAACTGGCTCTATTTGGGCGAAAACGCCGAGCGCGCCATGATCGAGACGGCCCGGGCGATCATGCCCTATGGCGCCCTGATCATGATTTTAGGCGGCCTGGCATCGACGACATCGGCGCTGAACGCCACCATCTACTCCAGCAGCCGCGTTTCCTTTGCGATGGGTCGCGGCCGCGACCTTCCCCCCATCTTCGGGCGCATCCACACCCGCAACAAAACCCCGCACTGGGCGATCTGGCTCAGCGGTCTGCTTATTTTGGGCATGGCGGTGCTGCTGCCCGTGGCCGATGTCGCTTCCGGCGCATCCATCACCTTCCTGCTGCTCTTCCTCATGGTCAATGTCTCCCTGATCCGGATGCGCAAGACCCACCCCGACCTCGAACGGCCCTTCCGCGCACCGCTCGTGCCCTGGCTGCAATACCTCTCCATCGCCGCCCAACTGGTGCTGGCGATCGAGCTCTTCAAACTGAGCCCCATCGCCTGGGTCGTCACCATCGTCTGGCTGGTGTTCGGCATATTCGTTTATCGCCGGCTCGGAGGCGTGCAGGAAGCCGCCAAACGCAAGGACACTATCTTGCTGGAAGAAACCGTGGCGTCAACCGAATACTCCGTGCTCTTGCCGGTCGCCAACGAAGCCATGGCGCGGCAGTTGGCCCGCTTTGGTTCACTCTTCGCCCAGGCTAATCGGGGAGAGCTTTTTGCGCTCCATGTCGTCAGTGTGCCGCAACAGATCGGCATCACGGATGGCCGCACTTTCCTGCGCCAGGGACGACCGATCCTGGAGGAGGTGATCGACGTTGGCCGGGAGTTCGGCGTGCCTGTGCGCACCATGCTCCGCCTGGGGCGTGACATCGGCGCTTCCATTATCGATGTAGCGCGGGAGCGAGAAGTGAATCTGATGGTTTTGGGATGGCCAGGACACGTCCACCACCGCCAGGAAGCCTTTGGCACGATCATCGACCTGCTGTCCAAAAACCCACCCGCCGACTTGGCCGTGGTGCGCTTCCGCCATGCCGCCTTGCCACAACGCATCATCGCCCCCATAGCTGGCGGCCCCAACTCGCGCATGGCCCTGGAACTGGCGCTCACCGAAGCGGACACCATCGAAATGCGCACAGGGAAACGGCCAGAAGTCGTGGCGCTAAACCTGATCGTCGACCTGGAGCATGAAAACGATCCGGAGAAGAAAATACAAGAGCGACGCGAAGCGTTGGTAGAGGGATTCGGCATTGAAAACTGGCCCATCGAACTCATGATCGAGCCAGCCCGGGATGGCGTGGTCGAGGATATCCTGCGGGTGGCAAGAGACTTCGATCAGATCATCATCGGGGCCTCTGAAGAAGGCTTTTTAGAGCAATCCCTGTTCGGTTCTATCCCCCAACGCATCGCCGAGGAGGCGCACACTACAGTTGTGATGGTGAAACGACACGACGTGGTCAAATTCGGCGTGCGGCGCTGGCTGCAAACCCGGATCGGGCACAGGACGCCGCGGCCCGTGTGGGCAAAAAAACCTGATTCTTAGTTCATCATAGCTCGATGACTTTGCCGACCTTATAGTCTGCAATCGCTTTCTCGGCGAACTTAGACAATCTTCCAGCTTGTACATCTTCCTCGAATTGTCGGTCCCAAAGCATGGCATCCCGTTCATAAAACCACTCTCTTAACTCGGCGAACTCTCTTGTTGGAAGCGTCATAATGGCGGTCTCGATTTCTCGAACAGTGTACATGGCATACCTCATGATAATTTCAAAAAAATAGCGAAGCGACTACGTTTTAGTATAATACAGCTCGGTGATGGCTCAAAATGACCGATTCAGATTCAGTTCCCGCCAAATCCTCCCACCTCTACCTCAGCCCCCATTTCGATGACGCCATTCTCTCATGTGGCGGCGTCATCGCCCGGCAAACCGCGGCGGGAGAGCGCGTGGTGATCGCCAACATCTGCGCCGCCGCACCCGACCTTTCCGCGCTCTCGCCCTTCGCCCGCTTCCAGCATGATCGCTGGCTCGACCAACATCCTGACGCCGACCTGCCCACCCTGCGCCGAGCCGAAGACGCGGCCGCCTGCGCCGCATTGGGCGCCGAAGCCGTGGCCCTGTCCGAGTTGGACTGCATCTACCGCCGCAACGCCGCCGGAGAATGGCTGTACGCCAGCGAAGAAGCGCTGTGGGGGCAGGTGCACCCGGACGACGACGCCACCGCCCTGGCCGCCGCCCTGGAAGATCTACGGGACGATCTCGCCCCCGTCGCTATCTACGCGCCCCTGGCTGTTGGCGGGCACGTGGATCACCAGCGGGTTCGGGCCATCGCCGAAGGTTGGGTGCAGGAGGGATGGCCGGTCTATTTCTACGAAGATTACCCCTACGTGGAGCAAGTCGAGAACCTGTGGCAGGCGCTGAACCGTCCTGCGCCCGGCCAGTGGCTGCGTCTCCCCCAACCGCTTGAACCCGAACACGTCCGGGCCAAGATCGCCGCCATCGCCCACTACGCCAGCCAAAACGTGGTGCTCTTCGATCAAGACATGCCCGCGCGCGTACAGGCGCAACTGGCCCGCACCGGCGCGCCCGGCCTGGCGGAAGTCGTCTGGAAAATCAGCGTCGCCGCACCCACATTGGACAATGCGAAGATTTCCGGGTAAGCTTAGATCACTTCGTAGACATCACACACAAGGAAAATACTATGAAACACAAAAAACACATTATTTTGATCATCGCCCTCCTCAGCCTGGCCCTGCTCCTGGCGGCCTGCGGAGGAGGCGACAAAGCCGAACAACCGGCCGATACCGGCGGCGAAAAGGCTGCCGTCTCCGCCACCAACACCCCGGCGCCGGAACCAACCGACACCCCTGTTCCCGAACCGACCGACACGCCTGAACCCGAACAAGAGATGGGTCTCGCCAACATCACACAGCCGGAAAAACTGTTCGATTCCGTGCGCAGTCGGGGCGACTTCAGTGTCGATATCCAATATGCCAGTGGTGAAACGGAAGAACAAACCATGACATTTGAGATGGACTGGGTCAAAACCGACAACGAATATGGCGGTGACATGAGCATGGTCATGTCCGGCTTTGGTGGGGAAGAAGAAGGCGCGCCCGATTCCATGGCCATCTATTCCGTGGGTGACACCACCTCCATGAACTTTGGCGGCGAATGGATGTCGAGCCAGCGCGACCCCGAAGAACTCGACACGATGCCTTCCATCTTCCAGAGCCCTGAGAACTTCACCGACCAACTGGATGACCTCGAAAAGGTGGGGAAAGAGACGATCAATGGCATCAAAACCACGCACTACAAGTTCAAAGACGTTTCCCTCTTCGCAGATATTCTGGAGGAAGATGATCTTGCAAACACCGAAATGTTTTCGAATGTTAGCGGAGACATCTGGGTGGCGAACGATGGCGGCTGGGTGGTGAAGATGGCCTACGAAGTATCGGGGAAAGACATCCCCGATGATGGCGATAAAGGCCCAATCGATAGCGCCAATATCGCCTGGAACTTCGAGGTGTACGAAGTCGATACGCTCGATAGCATCGAATTGCCCGAGGACGCACCCGCGCCAGGCGAAATCGGCATTCCCGGATTCGCGCCGGGCGAATTCCCCATCCCCGAAGACACGACCATGCAAGGCGGCTTCGGCGGCGTCTACATGCTGGAAAGCGAACTCAGCGAAGAAGAGGTCAACGCCTTCTACGATGACGCGCTGCCCGCCCTGGGTTGGACCAAAGAAGAGGGCTTCATGCCCACCTGGAGCAAGGGCGACATCAGCTTCACCCTCTTGATCTCGCCAGGTGACACCGGCGGAACCAGCATTATGATCATGACGGAAGAGGGGTAGGACGCGCAAGACAATCACCAGACAGAGACCCCACCCCGCGGTGGGGTTTCTCGTTTCCCGATCACATGCTTCATTACCAGACGCACCGCCCCACCGCTCTCTCCGACAACGCCCCCTGGCTGGTCCTGCTGCATGGCCGCGGCGCAGATGAGGAAGACTTGCTGGCCCTGGCCGATTTCTTTCCCGACCATCTGGTGGTGGCCCCGCGCGCCCCTTACGCTGCCCAACTGTGGAATTACGGCCCAGGCTTCGCCTGGTATCAGCATCTCGGCGGCGCGACGCCTCACCCCGTGCACTTCGAGCACTCGCAACAAGAACTGCACGATCTCCTGGAAACGCTGCCGGCATTGCTAGGCTTCCGGCCGGGCCCCCTCTTCCTGGGCGGGTTCAGTCAGGGCGGAACCATGAGCCTGGGTTATGCGCTGCGCAATCCGGGAAAAGTGCACACCGTCATCGATCTGTCCGGCTTCCTCCCCGAACATCCCAGCATCCGGGTGACGTCCGAAACCGTCGCAGACACCTGCTTTTATTGGGCGCATGGCATCTACGACGCGGTCGTTCCCCACCTGCTGGCCGAACGAGGACGCGCCCAACTCCTCGCGGCCAACGCCTGTTTGACCGCGCCCGATCTTCCCATCGACCACGCGGTCTCGCTCGACGAAATCACCGACATCCAGGCGCTGCTTGACCTCTGCCAGCATCCACCCCACTAAGTGGTCGTCTAAAAACAACTTCCTTCATACTCGATATTGGCTATTCGATACTGGCTATTGAGGATGTCTGACCGAGAAATCAATATCGAATAACCAATATCCAGTACCCCCAACCGGGAACTTCTTCTTGGACGCTCGCCAAGCCACAAAGCTTCAGGAGATGCACCATCATGATCCGCATCGTCACAGACACGACATCAGGCTTGCCGCCAGACTTGGCCAGGCGCTATGGCATCCCGGTGACGCCGCAAGTCATCATCTTCGGGGAAGAGGAATACCTGGAACTCGAAGAATTGAGTGTGAGCGAATTCATGCGCAAGCTCACCAGTGCGGACGAACTGCCCAAGACCGCCGCGCCGGCCCCGGCCGCCCTGGAAGAGGCCTACCGCCCGTTTGTGGCGGCAGGCGACACCATCCTCTCCATCCACCCCTCGGCCGAACTGAGCGGCACCGTGCGCAGCGCGGTCGTCGCCGCCCAATCCTTCCCCGACGCCGACATCCGCATTCTCGACACCCGCACCATCGGCGCACCCCTGGGCCGCATGGTGATGTTGGCGGCGCACTGGGTGGAGGAGGGACAGAGCGCCGAAGAGATCATGGCCCGGCTGCAAGCCCTCATCCCCCGGCAGCG
>DUEF01000297.1 GCA_011176555.1 Caldilineae bacterium | reverse complement strand
TGTGCGCCCTCCGGATCCAATCCCTGGGTGGGCTCGTCCATGATGATGACCTGCGGCTGCTTGATCAGGACATCGGCCACGCCCAGACGCTGCCGCATCCCGCGGGAGAAGGTGGCGACTTTGTGATCCGCCACATCGTGCAGGCCCATCCGTTCCAGCGCCGCGTCGATGCGCTCCCCCGCCTCTTTGCGTTTGAGGCCGTTGAGTTTGGCTGTGTAACTGAGGTTTTCGCGGGCGGTCAATTCATCGTAAAAACCGAGCTGGTCGGGCATGTAGCCCACGCGGGATTTGACGCTGAGCGGCTGCCGGGCCGGATCCATGCCCAGCACCTCGATCTTCCCGGCCGTGGGTTCTGTCAAGCCCAGCAGCATCAAAATGGTGGTGGTCTTGCCCGAACCATTCGGCCCGAGCATGCCGAAGACCTCGCCCTTGTAGACGGTCAGATCCAGCGCATCCACCGCCGTGAAATCATTGTAGCGCTTCGTCAACGCCTTGGTTTCGATTACGACATCCTTCATACCGCCACCTCCTTATCGGCGACCGAAGCGGATGACGGCCACGGCGACAACGAGCACGGCGATGGCGATCAGGGCAACACCGACGATGCCCCACAGCGTGGAAGTGCGCACGGTGATGCGAAAATCAGCGGACTCATTGACGCCATCAGCGGGCTTGGCGCGCACCGTCACCATGTAATCGCCGGCGATGGCCTTGTCGCCGGGGCGGATATTGGCTGTCACCTGCGCCTGCTCCCCCACAGCGATCTGATCGATGACTTTGGGATTGAACTCCACCTTCCAGCCGGAGGGCTGCGAAGCGTTCAGCTCCACATTGTGGGCCGTCGCCGTGCCGCCGTTGCGGACAATCACCGTCAGCGTCGATTCTTTGCCCACATACGCCTCGCCCGACAAACGACCGTTGGGCGCGGTCACAGTCAGATCGGGCTGGCCGGTTACTTCGGCGTTCAGAGTCAGGCTGGCCTCGGTGTCGCCGCCCTGGGCGCGGATATGGATCGGGTAGCTGTCCGCAGGCAGGGCGTTGGCCAACGATTTCACTTCCACATTCAGATTCTTGGTCTCATTGGCCTCCAGGGGCAGGCTGGTCACTTCCTTGCCAGATAATTTGAAGGTGACGAAAAACGGCGGGGGCGTCTCGGCCACCAGAGCCACATCCAGGGCTTCGTCGCCCTCGTTGCGCAACTTGACGCTGTAACGGAAGGTGGTGGTGGGCGATCCCTTGAGCGTGGGTAGCTCTGTGCTCAGCGTCAGGCGAGCGGGCAACTTCTCGGCCATGGTCAATTCCAACGGCAATTCCGCCCGGCCTTTTTCACCCCTGGCCGACACCACAAAACGATACGTCCCGGCCTCGACATCCGCGGGCGGCTCCAGTTTGAGATCGACGCGGGCGTCATCGTCCGGCTCCACGTAAACCGCCCTGACGACATTGCCGCCGCCCCGGAAGGTGGCGCTCCAGCCATCCGGCATCTCCGCCATCTCCAGATGCACGATTTGGGCTTCGCCCAAGCTTTGCAGCGTCAACGAAAAACTAATGTTCTTTCCCCGCTCCACCACCTGTGCGGGATAGCGCGTAAACACGACCAAATCATCTCCCTGAGCAGCTTGCGCATGCACAGGGCCCACCTGACCGAGAACCACGAGGGCCAGAGCCAGCATCAAGAAAATCGTAAGAAATCGTCGCATTGTTCAACCTCCATGTCAGAAATGATGAGAGAAAATGCGCACCAGTCAGACGAGTTTATCGAGACTGAGTGAAGAGGTGCGTATAGGATTTTCGACGCATGATGGACATTCAATAAATAATCCGGTAATCAAGACCTCCGGGAGGTGGCGACAATAGGACGCCAATTCCGAAGAATCTGGCTGGCAAAGCGGCTTGTTTTTGGCATAATTCCTTGCAGCCACCTCCCGGCGGTCACATTAATCTATTGCCGGTTTAATTTCTGAACTTCCATAATGCGTCATACCCCAATTATCATCCCGTCCCGTTAGCGAAACGTTAGCGATTCATAAAAAAAACGTTAGACATCCTGGCGTGGCGGCCTTAGCGCCGTCTCTTACCGAAGTCCACCCCGCGCTCTTTCAGACTCACCCAGCGCTGATGTCCCAGCACCAGATGATCCAGCACATCGATGTTGAGTATGCGCCCCGCCTCCACGATTTTACGCGTCAGCACCACATCCTCTGGCGAGGGCGTGGGATCGCCACTGGGATGATTGTGGGCGATGATCACGGCCGCGGCGTTGCGCCGTATCGCTTCCTTGAACAGCTCGCCGACACGGATATGGGCGCTGTTGAGCGAGCCCTTGTAAACGGTCGTGGTGGTAATAACGTAATTACGCGTATCGATCAGCACGACCTTGACATGTTCCTGATCGGCATAAGCCAATTCCGCCATCAACATTTGCGCCACTTCCGCCGGCGAATTCACCTGTGGCCGGGCGGTGGGGCTGGCCAACATGAGGCGGCGACCAAGTTCGAACGCCGCCTTGATCTGTGCGGCCTTTGCTTCGCCCACGCCGTGATGGACGCACAGATCCTCGACGCTGGCCTCGTTCATGCGCGGTAAACCTTGGTAGTGGCGCACCAATCCCGTCGCCATATCCAAGACGTTGACGCCCTGTGCGCCACTGCGCAGGACGATGGCGATCAATTCGGCGTCGCTCAGGGATTCAGCGCCCAGGCGGATCAGCCGCTCGCGGGGCCGGGTGTCTGCGGGCAGGTCGTGGATGGTGTAGTACGGGTGCTGCGTAGGCGATTCAGTCATACGCTTGTGCAGAGTTTCAAGCGCCAAACCGGGCTAGACGACCGGCGTATCCCAGGGCCCAGGGGATCATGCCAGTGGCGTGGAAGACGCCCATGGCTCCGGTTTCGCTGGCGCGCTCGCCAAAAGCGCTGACGTTGTCGGGCATGACATCTTCGCCCCAGAAGAGGGTGGGGACAGGATGGTAGGAGTGGCTGCGCAGTTTGGCCGGGGTGCTGTGATCGCCGGTGACAATGACGACGGTGGGGTCCAGCGCCAAAAGGTCGGGGATGATCTGATCCACCGCTTCGATTTCGTGCACTTTGGCGTCGAAATTGCCATCTTCGCCGTAGCTGTCGGTCTTTTTGATGTGGATGAAGAAGAAATCGTAGTCCTCCCAAACGCGGGACAGGGCGGCAATCTCGTGCTTGGGGCGGTCTCCCTCGAAATCGATGACATCCATGCCCACCAGTTGGGCGACGCCTTTGTACATGGGATAAACGGCGATGGCGGCGGCGCGCATCTGGTAGATGTCGGTGAATTGGGGCAGGCCGGGGTCTTTGGCCAGGCCGCGCAGGTTCAGAGAATTTGCGCGCGGTTCATCGGCCAGGACGGCGCGGGCCTGCGCCACCCATTTGTTGACCAACGCGGCGGTATGCGCCCCCTCCGCCGTGCCGCTTTCGTCCTCGACCGGCAACGGTGCTTTGCCTGTGACCAGGGGATCGGTCTCGGTGAGTTCACCGCCCAAGCCCTCGCCGCGAATCACGAGCACGAAACGGTGCTCCTTGACCGGTTCGATGAAGATCTCGTAGCCTTCGTCGGCCAGGCTGGTGTTGGCCTGGAGTTTTTCGCACAGCCGCACACATTCTTCGGTGGAGATGCGGCCGGCGCGGCGATCCGTAACGAGTCCGTTTTCGTCGACCGTGGCGAAGTTGCCGCGGGCCGCGAGATCGTCGGGGCCCAGGTCGAAACCGATACCCAGCGCCTCTAACACGCCCCGACCGATGTCGTATCGAACGGGATCATAGCTGAACATGCTGAGATGGGCTGGACCCGACCCCGGCGTGACGCCCGGCCGAATCGGGAGCGACCGACCATTGGTCCCCTCCCGCGCCATGCGATCCAGATTCGGCGTGTTCGCCGTCTCCAACTCAGTCAGACCGTTGACGTGCATCGGCAAGCCGCCCAGGCCGTCCATCACCAGAAGCACGATTTTGCTGGCGTTTTTTTGCGCCAGATGTTTGTAAACGCCATGATCGGTGATCATTCAATTACCTCACGAAGAAAGAGGGATGGACGTGGTGGCATCCATCCCTCCAGATAGGCTTTGTACGAGCGACGCTTAGACCACGGTCAACTCGGTGGATGTGTCGAAGATGTGCATGTTGTCCATATTGACGCTGAACTGGATGTCACCGCCCGGCACTGCGCGGGTTCGGGGATCGACGCGGGCGATAAATGACTTCTCGCCGGAGAGGGCATAGACGAAGATCTCGTTACCCATCAACTCGGTGACATCCACCTTGGCCGCCATCGGCGCCGCCGTGACGCCAGGAGGCGTGAATTCGGTGGCGTGAATATCTTCTGGGCGGATGCCGAAGATGACTTGCTTGCCTTTGTATGGCTGCAAGATTTCCTTCTTATCATCAGGCACTGCCAGACGGAAGGAGCCGCCATCGACAAAGAGATTGCCGGTGTCTTGCTCGGCGACCACCGTGGCGTCGAAGAAGTTCATGCTGGGGCTACCGATGAAGCCGGCGACAAACACGTTACCCGGATGATCGTAAAGCTGCTGGGGCGTATCCACTTGCATGAGGATGCCATCTTTGAGGACGGCGATGCGGTCAGCCATGGTCATGGCTTCGACCTGATCGTGGGTCACATAAATGAAGGTTGTGCCCAATTGCAGGTGAAGACGGGAAATGCCGGCGCGGGTTTCCACGCGCAGTTTGGCGTCCAGGTTGGATAGCGGCTCGTCGAAGAGGAAGACGGCCGGGTCGCGGACGATGGCGCGGCCGACAGCCACACGTTGGCGCTGACCACCAGAGAGCGCCTTCGGTTTGCGATCCAACAAGTTGGCGATACCCAACGTTTCCGCCGCGAATTTGACCTTCTGGTCGATTTCGGCCTTCGGCGTCTTGCGCAACTTCAGGCCAAACGCCATGTTGTCGTACACGCTCATGTGCGGGTACAACGCGTAAGACTGGAACACCATGGCGATATCCCGGTCTTTAGGCGGAACGTCGTTGACGATGCGGTCGCCGATCCTGATCGTGCCTTCGGTGATTTCTTCCAGGCCGGCCAACAGGCGCAGGGTGGTCGATTTGCCACAGCCCGAGGGGCCGACATAGACCATGAATTCCTTGTCCGCGATTTCCAGGGTGAGATCATTGACAGCGGTGACCTCGCCCCAACGCTTGTAAACATGTTCGTAGGTTACACTGGCCATGAAAAATACTCCTTTGTGAAGAGTGATGCATCGCTTGCCAGCAGAACTGTTCGGTCATCAGGACGGAACCGGGAGCCGGTGGGCAGAGTTGCTCGCTCTGGAACCTCCGTGGCCTTTGCTCCCTTGGTGAATCCGCCTGTGGGCTATACCGCCAAAACCGTCTGACCTGCGATATGATAGGGTTGAAATAGGGTTAATCCAGCATGTAAATATGATTTACTTTTGCATCCACCTCCGGTTGGTTGAAAACAGGAAAATCCTGCATTGTGATTGGCTACTCCAAATCTGACGAAGCATCTTGGCAATTATACTTCCAATTAGGCAGGGGCGCAAATGTGTTTTGCAGCTGTCGAGACCTTTATTTTGCTCTAACCTGATCGGTGAATCTCTGGTTCACTCCGCACTGAGGCGTCCAGAGTGCGTTGACACGCGTCATCACCCCATGCTATTATTTTTTAGCTTTTTTTTGAACCCATCCAGCCCACTTCACCCGACCGGCCCCTTGTTCCCGACCATCCAATCCCCAAACCCTATCCGTTAGCTATCCCAGACACGGAGAGCCGTCTCCGTGTTTCTCTATTTTTGTGAGATAACGTAATGACCAAATATATCTTCGTAACTGGCGGCGTTGTTAGCGGCCTGGGCAAAGGCGTCACCGCCGCCGCCATTGGCCGCTTGCTGCGTAGTCGCGATATCACTGTCGCCGGCCAAAAGCTCGACCCCTACCTCAACGTCGACCCCGGCACGATGAGCCCTTATCAACATGGCGAAGTGTTCGTCACCGATGACGGGGCCGAGACCGATCTCGATTTGGGACATTACGAACGATTCACCGGCGTCAATGTCACCCAATCCAGCAACGTCACCAGCGGCCAGATCTATGCGGAGGTCATCGGGAGGGAGCGGCGGGGTGACTATCTCGGCGGTACGATTCAGGTCATCCCCCACGTTACCAATGAGATCAAACGCCGCATCAACATGGTCGTCAAAGAAACTGGGGCGGAGGTTGTGCTGGTCGAGGTGGGCGGCACGGTGGGTGACATCGAGGGATTGCCCTTTTTGGAAGCCTTGCGACAGATGCGATCCGATTATGGCCGCGAAAACACCGTTTACATCCACGTGACTTTGCTCCCCCACCTGGGCGCTACCGACGAACTGAAAACCAAGCCCACTCAGCACAGCGTGCGCGAATTGCGCGGCATTGGCATCCATCCCGATGTGATCTGCACCCGCTCCGACTACTCGGTCGATGACGAAGTGCGGGACAAGATCGCCCTGTTTTGCGACGTCGAGCGTCGCGCCGTGATCCCTTTGGTGACCACCAGCACCATTTATGACGTGCCTCTCACCCTGGAGGACGCCGGGCTGGGCGATTTCCTGGTGGAGCGACTCAATTTGCAGGCCTCTCCACCTGATTTGGCGTCCTGGCGACACCTGATCGAACGCATTCGCGCAGACAAGCCGACTGTACGCGTGGGCCTGGTGGGGAAATATGTGGCGTTACAAGACGCCTACATGAGCGTGCGGGAAGCGCTATTCCACGCCGGTATCGAACTTGGCTACGATGTCGATATCGAATGGATTAGCTCCGAAGATTTGGAAAAAGGGCGAGGGCTGGATCGGCTGGAACAGGTGGATGGCGTCGTCGTGCCTGGCGGCTTTGGCTACCGGGGCATCGAAGGCAAAATCGTGGCTGCGCGCTTCGCGCGGGAAAACGAAATCCCTTACCTGGGCCTTTGTCTGGGCATGCAGGTGATGTGCATCGAATTCGCCCGACATGTATTCGCCAGCGATGAGCCCAACAGCACCGAGTTTGCGCCCACCACCCGTTATCCCGTCATCGATCTGATGGCCGACCAGCGGGATGTCGTCGATATGGGCGGAACCATGCGCTTGGGGCTGTATCCCTGCCATTTGCAACCAGGCACAAAGGCTCAGACAGCGTACAAAACCGACTTCGTGCAGGAGCGCCACCGCCATCGTTGGGAGTTCAACAACGTCTACCGCCAACAGTTGCACGAGGCCGGATTGATTTACAGCGGACTCAGTCCTGATGGCCATCTGGTCGAGATAGCAGAACTGGCCGGGCACCCGTTCATGCTTGGATCTCAGTTCCACCCGGAGTTCAAATCCCGCCCAGACAAACCTCACCCCCTCTTTTTTGCGTTTTTGCAAGCTGTCCTCGCTCACAAGAAGCAGGCGGATGACGTGGATGCAATGGGCTAATTCAATGCGAAATATCATACATTATGGTATAATCACAATCCAGGAAGCGAGAAAATCAAACATATTTCCAGGGTGCTGAGCGCCTTGAGTTTGGAACCAATAGGAGTTGTTTATGTCAGGCCACAGTAAATGGTCTACCATCAAGCGCAAAAAATCGGCAGTCGATGCCAAGCGCGGCAAGATTTTCACCAAGATCGCCAGAGAATTGCAGGTGGCGGCGCGCGCCGGCGGCCCGGACCCCGAGACGAATATCCGCCTGCGTTTGGTGTTGGATAAAGCGAAATCCGCCAATATGCCCAAGGACAACATCGAGCGCGCAATCGCCCGCGGCGCCGGCACAGATAAGAGCCAGGACCTCGAAGAAATCACTTACGAGGGCTATGCGCCGCATGGCGTCGCTGTGATGGTGGAGGTGATGACCGATAACCGCAATCGCTCTGTCGCCGAAATCCGCCATGCCTTCACCAAAGCCGGGGGCAACATGGCTAGCACCGGCGCTGTCGCCTGGCAATTCGAGCGCAAAGGCCAGATCATGATCAACACCGACGGTATGGATGAAGACGATGTATTTCTACTTGCAGTTGACGCCGGTGCAGAAGATGTCGATTTCAACGATGACGGAACAGCCGCGATCGTCACCGCCGCCGCAGAACTTGCAACCGTACGCGACAGTTTAATGGAGGCGGGCGTTGAGGTGGACGAGGCCGAATTGATCATGACGCCGCAAAACGAGATCGAGCTTTCAGTGCAGGACGCCATGAAGGTGATGAATTTGATCGAAAACCTGGAGGACCTGGATGATGTCCAGAAAGTGTATTCCAATCTGGCCTTCAGTGAGGAACTGCTCACCCAATTGGACACTGCATGAGCTCATCTTCGCCCGTTATTTTAGGCATCGATCCCGGCACAGCCATCACCGGTTGGGGCGTGGTCACTGAAAGCCAGGGAACGCTCCAAACTTTAGGCTTTGGCGTTATCCGCACCCCGTCCACCGAGCCTCTGCCAGCGCGCCTGGTCACCATTTACGATGAACTGACGGCATTGCTGCAGCACCATCAGCCGGATGCAGTGGCAGTCGAGGAGCTTTTCTTCTCGAAGAACGCCCGCACAGCCCTGAGCGTAGGACATGCTCGCGGCGTCGTTCTCCTGACCGTAGCGCAACGGCAAGCGCCCCTTTTTCATTACAAGCCATCTCAGGTGAAACAGGCTGTCACGGGATACGGAGCCGCCGGCAAGCGTCAAATCCAGGAAATGGTGCGTCTCTTGCTTAACCTCGAGGCGTTGCCCCAGCCGGATGATGCCGCTGACGCCCTCGCGGTCGCTATTTGTCATTTACATTCCACCTCTCACCTTTCTGTCTAAACGATGTACGAAGAATTGGAAAAAAGACGGATTTTGATCGCCGAAGATGAGGAACCTTTACGGGATCTTATTCAACGACACTTGGAATCCCTGGGATATGAGGTGACATCGGCTGAGGATGGCATTGACGCCCTTGAAAAATTCAGGGGGAAGGGGCCGTGGGACATGATCGCTCTAAACATCATGATGCCCAGACTGGATGGCTTTGCTGTGCTGCAAGAGATCCGTAAAACCTCTGAAGTGCCGGTCATATTTCTTTCCGCATTGGATTCCAGTGATGATATCGTCAGAGGTTTTGATTTAGGGGCTGATGATTACATCACCAAGCCGTTTACACTTCGCGAGGTGGCGGTACGGATCAAGGCCATTTTGAGACGCGTCGACTGGTTGCGGCGTTCCCCCATCCGCCCCGCTGTGCTCTGCAATGGGGATATCGAGTTGGACACCAAACTTCGTCAGGTGATTATCAGAGGGGAGCCCGTTCATTTCACGCCTGTCGAATATAATCTTTTACAGTACTTTTTGATGCACATCGACGCTGTTATCAAAAAAGATGAACTATTTCGGGAGGTGTGGGGCTATGAATTCAAAGGCTCCACCAATCTGGTCGAGGTGGCTGTGCGTCGTTTGCGCGCGAAAATAGAGGATGATCCCGCTAACTCCCAATACATTCGCACGGTCCGTGGCGTCGGCTACAAATTCTGTCATGTCGAACCGAGCGATGCATCATGATTAGGCGACTACGCGGTCAGATTGAGTCTATCGAAGAAGACCATATCATTGTCGATATTGGCGCTTTTGGCGTTGCCGTCTATGAACCCCAAGCCCAGATCATGCAACAGCGTCTCGGGCAGGCCGTGTCCTTGTTCACCCACCTGCATGTGCGCGAACAGGAGATCACGCTATTTGGCTTCACTTCCGTCGAGGATATGCAGCTTTTCGAGATGTTGCTAGGCGTCAGCGGCGTGGGGCCACGCCTGGCGCTCAACATGCTGTCCACCTTGACACAGGACACGATTCGTCTGGCTGTCGCCAACGAAGAACCTGGATTACTGACGCGCGTGCCTGGCATCGGCGCAAAAAGCGCGCGCAAGATCCTGTTCCACCTCAAAGATAAGATAGCGCCGGCTGATCTGGAAGGCGTCGGCATACCCGCCCTAACCGACGAAGATGCGGAAATCATCGAAGCACTCACCAGCCTGGGATACAGCATCGTCGAAGCGCAACGAGCTGTACAAAGCTTGCCCAAGGATGTCACTGGCGTCGAAGAACGGCTTCGAATCGCCCTGTCCCAGATGGCCACGTAATGCACTCGCCGCCTTGCTCGCTCCCGCTATTCTTGCTATAATGCCAACAATCGTTGACGCCACCCTAGCTCAGACGGTAGAGCAACGCATTCGTAATGCGTCGGTCATCGGTTCGAATCCGATGGGTGGCTCCTTTATTTCGCCCCGGCCCCCTTTGGCTGGGGTTTTTCGTTCATCGGCATGGTAGACATCTTATCCGTTCAGCGTTCCCGACAACAGGAGCCGCCGTCTCTGGGTTTGCGAATCTGGCGGGCGTTCGGCCATCCCGCCGCGCTCATCCTGCTGTTGGTTTTGTTCCTGCCGGCGCTCCTTGCCGATGTGTGGTTGCCTCAAGCGCCATCGTTGCTGGGGGATGACGCCCTGGCCCGCAATGCCTGGTTGGCCGCGACCGCAGCGCGCCAGCCAGCAGGCGAGATCATGCAAGCGCTGGGTCTATTTGATCTGGCGCACAACACCTTGCTGAGTCTATTGCTGCCACTGCTGGCGGCGGTCTTGACTGTGCGGCTGTTCAATCGCCTGCATTTGGCCTGGTCGACAAGGCGACTGTCCCCGCCGCGACAAGCGCTGCCGCTCACAACCTCCTACGATCTCGAGATCAAAACAACGGTCGACTCAGAACAATGGCGGGGCGTGTGCGAGCGCCAGTGTCAACGACAACAGGAAGATGAAGACGCGGGGGCGATGCCACAGTGGTGGGGTGATCGACATCAGGCATTCACGTGGCTGGCGGCCCTGATCGAGATAGGATTGGCGCTCATTCTACTATCGTTGGCGCTCAATTTGCGTTTTGGCTGGCAGTTGGATGAACTGAGCCTTGATCCCGGCGGCAGCGTTTCGCTCGAACCCTACAGCGCCCAAACGCTCAGCTTCGCTGATGATGCGGAAACGCTCAGCCTTTGTTGCCAGCCCGAACGCCAGACCGCCGTGATTGTCGGGCCGATGAAACTCGGCGCTTTGTGGTTGCGGCAAATGCAAATGGGGCCGGCGCTGAAGATGACTGTTCTGGTAAATGAACAGCCCCTGTTGCTGCAGCCAATCGAACAGGGTGGAAGTCCTAAACCGGAACTGGTGCTCCGATTCCCCCAGAAACGCAGTGAGCGCACCGTTGCCATCCCCGAACGTAACCTTTTTTTACGGATCGTCCACACCGGGCCCGACCAGTACAACGTCGAGGCCCTGGATGCCTCCAGCACCGTATTGCTTTCACAAAAGATCGAAGGCGCGGCGTCGTTGACATTGGCCGACATGGCGCTGCATCTTACACCCACGCGCCATCTCAAACTCGACGTCGTCAGCCGGCCCTGGCTGTGGTTATTGATTCCGGGCATTCTTCTGATCTCGGCCGGCCTCTTCATCCGTTGGCGCTTTCCCTACCTACGGGTGGGGGCGGTCGTCGCGACGAGGGGCATTGCCGTGCGTTGGCAAGGGCAACGGGGTGTCCATCCCACGCCAGAAGAGCTCGGTGAGATGTTGACAGGAACACAATCATGACACTCGACATTTTTCCCGTCGTCGTCGGCATCGCCGGCGGCAGCGGTTCCGGCAAAACCACGGTCGTACACCAGATCCTCGAACGCGTGGGCTGGGACCGAATCGCTTACCTGCCCCACGACGCTTACTACAAAGACGCCGCCCATTTGCCCCCGGCCGAACGCGCCCATCTCAATTTCGATCACCCCAACTCCCTCGACAACGCCTTCATGATCGAACACATCAAAGCCTTACTCAGGGGCGAGGCTGTGGATGTGCCGCTTTACGATTTCACGACCCATACGCGGCGTCCGGAAACCCGTCGCGTGTTACCCTGCCCTATCATCTTGGTGGAGGGCATTCTCGTTTTCGTAGACGAAGCATTGCGGGATTTGATGGATATCAAGATCTTCGTCGAGACAGACGCCGACATCCGTTTCATCCGCCGCCTGCTGCGAGACATTCACGAACGCGGGCGTACGGTGGATTCGGTAGTCGAGCAATATCAAACCTCGGTTCGCCCTATGCACTTGCGTTTTGTGGAGCCTTCAAAACGCCACGCCGATATCCTGATCCCGGAAGGCGGGTACAACGAAGTGGCTTTGGAGATGGTGATCGGCCGCATCGAGAGCCTGCTCGCTGCACATGCCGCGCTTACGTAATGCGTAGTGCATGATGCGTGTTCCGTTGGTTTGATGCCGATCCAACGGAACACGGAACACGCTTTACGATAAAACCATCAGCGGCGCTTGTAGGGCGAAATCGGGACCCCGATCCACTTCCCAGGGATAAATGATCCAGCGGTCGGTGATAGCGCCGTAAAAATCAGGTTGCTTGTCGGGGAAGCGTGAGCGCTTGGGCTTGTAGTGCAAAACACAGGTTCTGACATCCCCACCAGCGGCTTTGACCCGGCCGCGCACGGTGTTGATGGTGCGCCCGCTGTCCCAGACATCATCCACGATCAGCACGCGCCGGCCGCGAAAAAGCGTGTCGCTGGGGAATTGCAAGAAGGTGGGCCAGGCAAATTGATCGAGTTCAGGATCCCGGGGGAATTCGACCGCGGCCATGAGCACGTCGCGGATGTCCAGTGCTTCGGCCATGATGCCGCCCGGGATGATGCCGCCGCGTGTGATGATGAGGATGACGTCGAAGTGTCCCGCGATTTGGGGCAGCATGTGGTCGATCAGCGCTTCGACATCGCGCCAGGACAGTTCTTCACGTTCCATTGGTTGGTCTCCTGAGAGAGACTTGGTAACCGAATTCACTTCCCGCACGTCATGTCGAAGCGAAGCGAGACATCCCCTTGCAAACAGGGAGATTTCTCCTCGCTTCACTCGTCGAAATGACGTAAAGCGGGAGGTTATTTTTAGGCGACCACTCAGCGGCGGCGCGTCTTTTGCGCGACCGCCAATTTCACTTTGAGGTCTTTCAGGCTGTCATCGGAGGGGTGATGTTCGGCGATTTGGTCCAGATCGTTCAGGTGCTGTTGTAATTCGGCGTCACCTTTATCCTGACGACGGGCCGCGGTGTAGATTTCCATGGCCGCGTCATGCTCCCCTTGCAGCCAGGTAGCGACGCCCAGGTTGTAGCGCGCTCGCAAGAATTCGTCGTCCTTTGCGATGCAGGCGTTCAAGTCCGCCACGGCCGCGTCCAGATCGCCGAGCAAGATGTTGAGATAGCCGCGGTTATTGTAGACTTCGGCATATTCGGGATTGAGTGCGATGGCGCGACTAAAAGCATCGCGAGAATCGGTCATGCGTTCGGCAAAATAGTACAAATAGCCCAGCGAGGCGAAGACGTCGTCATCTTCACTGCCCTTCTCCGCTGCGGCTTCCAGGGCTGTCATGGCCAGTTCCGATTTGTTGGCCTTGTAGTAGGTGAATCCCAGCGCTTCCTGATACTCGACGTTTTCCGGCTCGGCGGCCACGGCCACGCGCAGGTTTTCCTCGGCGTGGGGAAGCAGCCCCATGTCGGATTGTAGCGAGCCCAGATGATAACGCGGCAGGGGATCGTTCGGGTCCAGTTCGATGGCGCGTTTGAAGGCGCGCACGGCGTCGCGCGGCTGCTCCAGGGCCATGTAGGTCAAGCCCAAAGCGGTTTGCACCTGGGCGTTGTCTGGCAGGGTGGGAGCCAGTTTCCGCAACGCTTTGCGCGCCGATTTTTGATCTTCGGCGGCTAAATCGATGATCTCGTCAAATGTTGTCGTATCGGTAGATGTCATAATTTTAAATCTCGGTTACTGCTTGGTTCACTGCCGGCGGTTGAGGAGGCTGTTGGTAAACGCCGCGCAGATCGTTGAGCCGGATACGCACGACATCCCAGAACATCTGCCAGGTGTCGCGGAGGGGATCGACGCGGCTGTCCGCGTCGAAATACCAGTTGACCGGCACCTCGACCACACGGGCATTTTGCTTGAGCGCCAGATAAAGCGCCTCCACATCGAAAGTCCAGCCGGTGATGGTCTGCTGCGCGAACACCTCGGCGGCGATGTCCTTTTTGAACATCTTGAAACCGCATTGCGTGTCATGAAAACCGGGAACGGCCAACACGCGCACGATAAAATTGAAGACTCGCCCCATGATGTGACGGTATTCGGGTTCGTCGTAACGGACTGCGCCCGGGGCCTCGCGGCTGGCGATGGCCACGTCGTATCCCTGCAGTTGCGGCGGCAGGAATTTTTCGACCTCGACGATGGGCATCGACAGATCGGAATCGCAGATGAAGAGGTATTCCCCGCGGCCTCGGAGCATGCCCTCGCGCACGGCTGCGCCCTTGCCCTTGGCGCTGTGCAGAACCCGGATGTTTTTGTGCTGAGCGGCGAAGGATTCGGCGACCTCGGTGGTGCGGTCGCTGCTGCCGTTTTCGACCACCAGCACTTCTACACCATAGGGCACGGTTCCGATCCAGGCGACGATATCGGCGAGCGAGCCCGGCAGGCGCTGCTCTTCGTTATAAGCGGGGATGATGATGCTGAGGAGTGGCTTCTCAGCCGGAAATGTACGATCGGTCATGGTTAGATGAATGGCAAACTGAAGATGGCGGCGGTCAGCGCTCCCGTGAGGGTGGCCAGGAAATTGACGGTCTCATTGTTCAGCCAGGCGAACCCGGAACGATACTCGGTGTGAACGCCGCAGGTATGGACAGTTTGCTCGGTGATGGTTTGGCAGTTGGTGCAGAAATTCTGGCGTTGCCAGAGGGCTCCCAGGAGGGAATCCGCCAGCGAGCCGGCGAAGCCGGCCAGGGTGCAAAGCGGCAGTAGGAACCAGTCTTGCAGGAACCACTGGCCGGTGGTGAGTAGCGAAGCCAGTTGAATGAGCATGAAGGCGCTGAGGCCGATGAAGGCTCCCCCGGCCAGACTGGCGATGAATCCGAGGGCCGTGACGCCGCCCGAGCGGCCGGCCGGGACAATGACGCCGGTCGTGAGCAGCCGCGGCGGTCGGGGTGAAAGTATGCCGAGTTCGGTGGCCCAGGTGTCGGCTGCCGCGGCCGCGAGCGCACCGAAATAGGCCAGGGTCAGGGTAGGATACCAGGGACTGCCACGCGTGACAATTCCGACGACGATGGCGAGGATGGCCGCGAGGCCGCCATTGGCCAGGGTCTGGCTCAAATCGCGCCGAGGTGCGCGTGTGGTGTTGGCATCACCTTTGCGAGCAGAGCGAAAGAAGGAAAACAGGCTGCTACTGAGGAAGAAGACGACCAGAATCGCGCCCCAAACGGGACCGCCGAAGCCGAAAACAGCGCCGCCAATGAGAAAAGCGCCCAACGCGCCGCTGCGACTGAGTGCGCCCACCCGCCAGCCCAGCAAGCCGACAATGGCTGCCAGGATGAAACCTAGGAGTAGTTGGGGAGTGGGTGGGAGCATGTTTCTGGGTATTTGATATTCGATATTGGGTATTTCGTGGCTTCGACAATACCCAATACCAATATCCAATCATACGCCTTTGGCCGGTTTAGCTGATCATCAATAACAAACGATTGACGATCATCAACCCGGCGAGCTGCAACAGCAAGGCGCTGGCCCAGAGCATGTAGGACGCCAACTTGTGGCGCTCGTACAGGGCGATGCCGATGGCCGCGTTGAAGAAACCGATCAGGAGTGTGATAGCGGAAAACAGGAAGATGGAGCGGCGGGCGACGATGCGGTCGGGGACGCCTGCCGCGTCGAAATGCAGGGGGATTTGCGGGGGCAAGGCGGGATAGCGCCAGGCCAGCGATCCCAGCAGGATGAGCCCGAAGAAAAGCCCTGTCGCCATCAGGATCAGGGGCAAGCGTTCCTGGAGGAGCCAGTGTTGGCGGTAGGATGAGGTTTCGATGGCCGGGTTCAGTTGGCGGGCCGGGCCCAGAGCCTGTCGCTCGCGCAGCGCGGCGACGAAGCCCTCGGCGTCGTCGGGAGAGATGATGAAGGTGGCGTAGGATGTTTTCAAGGCCAGGCCCTCCGCCGGCGCGCAGGTGGCGTACGAAACCAGTTCTGATTCCGGGCGGAGTGGCTGCACCCAACCAGCGGGCCAGGCCCACCAGCGAAAACCACTGGCGAGATCTTTGGGTTTGAACTCGACCTGTTGGATGTCGCCCAGGGGGATGATGATCCTGTCGCTGGCCCACAGAATCCGCACCGCATCACGATCCACCCAATAATCGAGGCCATGCAACGCCCACAGTCGATAAAGCAACACGACCGACAGCGCCAGGGCGAGCAAAAACGCCAGAGAAAGAGCGATAGAGGCGGGGCCCAGGGGCGTCCGCATCAGCCCAACCAGTAACACCAAGCTGGCAAGCAGCAGTAGGACGGCGACGATTCCGGCAATCATACGGCCGCGGTGAAAAAGAGGGCGAAAAGCCATGAAGTCAACTCAGCCAGGAACGAACGGTGTCGAGGAAGCGATGTTGGGTCATGTCCATGTGCAACGGCGTCACCGAAACGAAGCCGTGGCTGACCGCGTCGAGATCGTCACCTTCTTCCAGGATGCCGGTGGGCGGCGCTCCGCCGATCCAGTAGTAGGGGACGCCGCGCGGGTCGCTGCGTTCGATCAACTCATCCTGGTAGATTCTGTGCCCCAGGCGGGTGGCCCGGTAGCCCTGCACATTTTCCAGGGGGAGATTGGGGGCGTTGACGTTGAGCAAGGTGTTGGCGGGCAGCCCCTTTTCGAGCACAACCCGGGCGACTTTCACGGCCGCGGCGGCCGCGGTTCGCCAGTGCCTGCCGTCGCCGTCGTCCAGCGAAACGGCGATGCCGGGCCAACCGCTGATGGCGGCTTCCATCGCCGCGGCCACCGTGCCCGAGTAGGTGACGTCGAAACCGAGGTTGGGGTGTGTGTTGATGCCCGAGACGACCAGATCCACCGGAAGGGAGACAAGTCCCAGCGCGGCCAGCGCCACGCAATCGGAGGGCGCTCCGTCGGTGGTGAGCGCCGGGGAGCCATCTTCCAGTTCGACGCTCCACACGCGCAGGGGCTTGTGCATGGTCTTGTTGTGTCCGGCGATGGACCAGTTGCGGTTGGGGGCGAAGACGGTGACATCGCCGATCTGGCGCAGGGCCTGGGCCAGCGCCAGCAGTCCGGGCGATTCGACGCCGTCATCGTTTGTGACAAGGATATGGGGCATGGGATAGGTGGTGGGCGAGGGCGAGCCTCGCCCTTACGCGGGGAAGGCGGCCGGTCGCCCGTACGTTAATTCAGGAAGAGACGTTTGGGTAGGAGGGCGTGTCGGGGCGGGTCCAGAGCCGATTGGTGGGGCTTGGGGCCTTTGTCTTCTTCGTGAACGACGAAGATGCGAATCGGTTCGCTTTCCGTTTCGTTACCGGCGGCATCGTAGGCGATGGCCTTGATGACGTGGGTTTCGGTGTAGCCGTGGGTGTCGTGGATGATGCCGAATCCGTTCTCGAAAGTCCAGATCAGGCGGGTGGGATCGTTGGGGTCTTGTGTGACTGAGCTGACCACTTTTTCCTGGGTGGTGAGACTGCCATCGGGGTTGGTGATCACCTCGGTGGTGGTGATGACGCCCATGCTCAGGCTGGGGATGGTGTCCGACATGGTGATCGTCCACTTGACGTTGTACGGGGCCACGGTGGTGGTGATGAAGGGCGTATCATCCAGGTGGAACACGACCCGGTCCATCGACCAGTCATCTGTGGCCAGGGCATTGATGTTCACCCACTCATCATCTTCCATCACGTATTCCCGGCCATTTTCCGGGGTGGTCAGGGCGATGGTAGGCGGGGTGTTGTCGATGGTGAGGGGAACGGTGTTCTGACGAACGGCGCCGCTGTTGTCGATCACGCTCAGCCGAAGGCTGTAAGCGCCATTGAGCCCGGTCGTATCCCAGTATTCGAGCACGTTCCGATCAACTTGATTGTAGTGGTCAGGGCCGATCTGTTGCCAGTCCGCGGGCTGCAGCCCCTGGCCGAAGTGCAATTGGTACAGGCGAAAATCGCCGCTGCGGGCGTTGCCGAGGATCTCGAATCCGCCGCTAACGGAACTGAAAGGCGGCGGTTGGGCGATGGCCGCCTCTTCATCGGAGAACACAGCGCCGTAGGTGTCGTCGTATTCACGAGGCGGAACTTCCATGTTCCCCAGCTCCGCCTGTTCGGCCACCCAGTCGGCGGCCACGGGGGGGTACACGCGGTAAACCCGGCGTTCGATCAACTCTGGCGGGGTGTAGGGCGTCGCCAATTTGCCGTTTTCGCGATTGATTTCAAAGACCTGGTAGACATCGTCGTATTCTGTGGGCTCGGTGCCAGCGATGAACAGTTCGGTGGTGCGACGGGCGCACAAATCGGTGGGCAATTTCCCGCTGTCGGCGCAGACCACTTTGTGCACCATGCCCTCGGGCTCTTCCCACTCTTCGACGGGCAAGCCTTCGTGCGCGACTTTCATGATGTCGTGGAAGATGGGTGATGCACCGATCGAGCCGGACACTTTGTCCATGGGCTCGTTATCGGCGTTGCCCACCCACACGCCCACCGCGACTTGTGGGCTGGCTCCAATCGTCCAGCCATCGCGGAAGTCGTTGGTGGTGCCGGTTTTGGCGATGATGGAGCGGTCTTTCAGCTCCAAAAAACGGGCGAGACTGCCGAAAGCGGGAGGGCGGGGCGTGGGGTCG
>DUEF01000296.1 GCA_011176555.1 Caldilineae bacterium | reverse complement strand
TGTTGGCGAATAGAGAGGGGCGAGGCATGGTAAAACCAGAACGCCCCCAGATGCTCCTCACGATCTCGGCCCCGATAAACGCCAGGCCAAAAGTGAGCATAATCTGATAGATCGGGCGCTCGTACAATGGCCGGATGAGCGTCGTTTCCATCAAAGCGCCCAGTCCCGCGCCGCTCAGGGTGGCGACCAGAATAGCCCAGACGAAAAGCCAGATCGTGTCCAGGCTCAGCAGCCAATCCGACAGAGGGGTGTTTACGAAGTAAATGACCAGCCCCGCGACAACGGTGGTTGCAAAAACGATAATCGCCCGGGTCCGGGCCCGGGGCGTCAGGGTGACAGTCCCACCCCGCCGCCCGGAGAACCCAACGATACTCGCTGCGAGGAGGATGCCGCCTATGAGAACGCCGCCCCACACCAGAACGGGTGATGCGTCCACAAAACCAGCCGCCTGCACCATTTGGGCAATCTCACCAGTTTCAAACGCCTGCGTCCACACGATGGGGCTGTTCTGATAAACTTCAGGGCGCCAAATGGCGATAGGAACGCTCGATAGCGAGAAAAAAAGAACGATTGCAGCCAGAAGCAGCGATCCCCAAGACCAAGCGCGGACAGACCGGCTCCCGCTGCGTGTGCGGGAAAGGCTTGCTTGCAGCAGTGGCATCAAGAAAAGACCGGCGATAAGCAACAAAAATGGCGTCGCCAAATCAATCAGCGTATCGGGACGAATGTAAGCCGTCCATCCGATGTAAGCCCCAAGCATAAACAGCGTGCCATGCGCCAGGTTAAGTACATCCATCAAACCGAGGATGATGGAAAAGCCCGAAGCCACCAAGAAGGTGACAGCCGCCACCGATAGGCCCCGAAGCACCGTCACCGTAGCGTTCTTGGTGCTCATCCCCTGAAAAGCCAGCACGAAGAGCAGTGCCAGAATAATCAAGGCAATCCACCGAGTTTTATTTTTGCGGAAGGATTCAGCCATAGTTGACTCCTTTGCTATGCTGCGCCAAGATAGCGGTGAATCGTCTCTTCATCGTCGACGAGATCGGCCATCGAACCGCGCTTTGCAGAACGCCCTTCCTCGATGATGACGTAGGTTTCGGCCAGGTTGCTGGCGACGAGGAAGTTCTGCTCCACGAGCAACACGGTCGTTTCCGCCGATAACTGCTTGATGGCCGCCATCATGCTTTCGATGAGGACAGGAGCTAGGCCCTCGCTGGGTTCATCGATGAGCAGCAGCTTGTTGTCCGGTACCAGGGCTCTGGCCACGGCCAGCATTTGTTGCTGTCCGCCCGACAGATTCATTCCCGGCAGCTTGATCAGGCGCTTGAGGTCGGGGAATAATCCGAAAATTAGATCTTCTTTGCGAGCAAGATCACCCTTTTGTCGCTCAGCAATTTTTAGATTCTCTTCCACGCTCAGGTCTTTGAAAATGGCCCGATGCTCAGGCACAAATCCGATGCCCATCGCTGCGATCTCGTAACTGCGCCGCCCCTGGATTTCCTGATCTTCAAAGATCACCTTTCCCTGGCTGGGCGACGTCAGTCCCAGGATCGATTTCAGTGTGGTGGTTTTGCCAGCGCCATTTCGGCCCAGCAGGGCGACGATACCACCCTGGGGAACATCGACAGACACCCCTTCCAGGATATGGAATTGTCCGATAAAGGTGTGAATACTCTGGACGGAAAGTAAATTCGTCATGAATCCTTCTTCCCTCCAATTTCGTACAACTGCCCGAGATACGCCTGTTGGACCACCTCGTTGCTGGTGATTTCGTCGGGTGCGCCCTCTGCCAATACACTCCCCCAGTGCATGACGGTGATCCTATCCGAGACGCTCATGACGACGTTCATGTTATGCTCGACAAGCATGACCGTTTTACCACCGACTTCCTGGATCGATTCGATCAAAGCAATCAATTCTGGCACCTGTTCAGAAGCCATGCCGGCTGTGGGTTCGTCCAACAAGAGCACTTCGGGATCAGGAGCCAATAACATGCCCAACTCCAGTTTGCGTTGCCCGCCATGGGGAAGTGTGCGGGCGGGTAGCAGCGCCTGATCGGTCAATCCAACTTGCTCAATCACCTCCCAGGCTCTTTCTTCGTAAACTGGAAACTTGCTGGCTGCATTGAAGAAACGAAAGTTGTCCTTCCCCAATGCCTGCGCCGCCAACCGGATATTTTCCAGGACTGTCAGATTGGGGAAAATGTTGGTGATCTGAAATGATCGTCCGATGCCCAAATGGGCGGTGTGATGGACAGGCAAACGCGTAATATCTTGCCCCTTGAAATAAATTTTGCCACCAGTGACGGGAAGGTTGCCACTCAGCAAATTGAAAAGGGTTGTCTTGCCAGCACCATTGGGACCGATAATCGAGTGAAAGGTGTGGGCCTGCACCTGGATGCTCACGTCATCGACAGCCACAAGCGCACCAAACTCGCGACGAACGTTTTGGGTTTCGAGAATGATGTTTTCTGACATAGGCGGGTGGTGGAGAAAAGGTGAAGGTGCGACGCACCGACGGCCTGTCGCCGTTTGAAGTGCATCGCACCTGTTGATAAAGAGCTATTGCCCACTCAAACTGCCGATGGGCAGGTCGCCACAACGATCCTGCATGCTCTCGGGCAGCAAACAGGGCGGGTTCGGACGGGTGGTCGAGACAAGTTCGTAGTACTTGAAGTCGGGATCATCCAGGTTCAACAGCTTGACGATGTACATGTCCTGGATGGCCACATGGTCCTCAGGACGGATGTAAATCTTACCCTTGGGGCCGTCGAATTCCAGACCTTCCATCGCCGGGATCAGGGCCGCTGAACTTGCATCCCCACCGCTGGATTTCAACCCAGCCACCAGCAACAGGGCGGCGTTCATGCCATCGGCATCAAACAGATCGGGCGGCGTTCCCACTTCCGCCTTGATCTTTTCCGTCAACCAGTCGTTGATTTCGTTGTCGGGCAGGTCGTAGTGGTAGAGGATGCCCGATGTCTGGCCGATCAGCGGGCCAAAGATGGCGGGCATGGTGCGGTTGTCGAAGAAAGATGCGCCCACGGCCATCTCA
>DUEF01000295.1 GCA_011176555.1 Caldilineae bacterium | reverse complement strand
TCTCAAAATGATCGAAATCGTTGGCGACGATGGCATTGGGGAAAATCGCCTGGGCTTCTTCCTTGATCTGGCGGGCGTGGTAGCGGCGTGAGATGTGGGTGAGGAATAGCTGCCGGACATTGGCGCGCTGTGCAAATTGCGCGGCCTGCGCCGCGGTGAGATGCCCGAAACGCCGCGCCATCTCCCGGTCGGCGTCCAGGTAGGTGGCCTCCACCACCAGAGAATCGACGCCTTCCACGATCCTGGTGAGGCCGCGGGTGCGGGCGAGGTCGCCGATGAAGGCCAGGCGCGTGCCCGCTTCGG
This sequence comes from Caldilineae bacterium, assembly GCA_011176555.1. Lineage (GTDB taxonomy): Bacteria > Chloroflexota > Anaerolineae > J102 > J102 > DUEF01. The sequence goes on along the minus strand of DUEF01000295.1, from coordinate 7,259 downwards.
CCGGGCCCAGAACCTGGTCGGGCTCGATCACGCGGCCATCGGCCAGGGTGATGCGCTCACCCTGCACCAGGCGACGACGCTCAGGGCCGTGGGGCACCCCCAGGACTTCGGCTTTGTCATTCAGGAATGGTCGCTTTGTGCGCTCGCTAAACAGAAAACCAAAGCAATCCGGCCCGCGGTGCTCCACCGGAAACGCCTCGACGGTGATATGCTCGTCCTCGAAAAAGACGCCCGGCTCCAGGGCATGAAGTCGAAGCGAGCGCGGATACTCTCCGGGCCCGAACACCACGCCGAACAGGCGCTCGATGCGATTCAGGGCGCTCTCGCCGCCGTAAATGTCCAATTGTTCGATCATCTCCCAACGGGCCATGGTCGAAACCAGCCCGCCCAGACCTAAGATATGATCTAAATGACTATGCGTGATCAAGATTTTATTCAAACGCTTGAAGCCCAACCCCGAACGTAGGAGCTGCCGTTGCGTACCTTCGCCGCAATCCACCATAAAGCGATGATTGCGGAAATGGACAAGCGCGCTGGAAAGCCCACGCAGGACGGATGGCGCAGAGGCGGAAGTGCCGAGAAAAGTGAGTTCGAACATAGAATTAGTCGCGTGGTCGGTCAGCCAATTGGCCAGAGTCAGGCCTGCCACCAGCAACCTCTCGCGGTGACGCCCACCAGATGATGACGCCTCCCGCCGCCAGCAAGGCCAGGAGGGCGATGACTTTGACGATTGTGCTGGTCGTGATCAAGCTGATCGCGCCGAAAAAGGCGGTGAACGCGGCATATCCGATCACGATCTGGCGCTGGCTGTAGCCTTTATCCAACAAACGATAGTGCAGATGATTGCGGTCGCCCTGGCCGAGCGGCTGGCCATGTCGCCATCGCCACCAGATCAACCAGGCGACATCGAGGATGGGCAGGCCGAGCACCAGGAGCACGGTGGCCACGCGGGCGCCGGCGATCAGCCCCAACGACGCCAGGGTGAAGCCCAGAAAGTAGGAGCCGACAGAGCCCATGAAGACGCGGGCGGGCGGAAAGTTGAAAAACAGAAAGCCGACCGCGCTGCCGAGCAGGGCCAGGGCCAGGATCGCCACGCTGTGTTGGCCCATGCGCAGCATGAGAATCGCCAAAACGATGGCGACGATGGCGCTGACCGTGGTCGCCAGACCGTCGATGCCATCCAGCCAGTTGACGGTGTTGATCGCGCCCATGAACCAGAAAATGGTGAGGAGCCAGACGAGCGGCCAGGGAAAAACCAGCAGGTCGGGGCCAAGAGGCAGGGGGTTGTTCACGCGCTCGATGAAGATGGTGAACGCGATGGCGATCAGGGCCGCCACGATCTGGGCGATGTACTGGGTGCGGCTGCTGAAATCGAAACGGTCATCGGCCAGGCCAAAGGCGGCGACGAATGCGGCTCCGATGAGCAGGCCGGTGACGCGCCAGCCTTCTTGCGGATCGGTGCTGGGGGGAAGCCAGGCGGGGGGAAGCAAGCGCATCAGCAGCAGCGCGCCGGCGAATCCACCGAACAACGCCACCCCACCGATGCGCGGCACCCGGCCTTTGTGCTGTCTCCGGCCGCCGGGGCGATCCAGCAGGTCCCAGCGCCGGGCCAACCACATGCTGATCGGAGTCAGCGCCAAAGCCAGAATCAAGGCGACGAGAGGAGCAATCAGCAGGGCCATCAATCATTGACCATTGGCAATTGGCAATTAGCCATTGACGATTTCCTCAGGGCGTCAAGCGCCCCAGCACCCGCGGGAAAGCGATGGCCTCGCGCAAGTGGCTGATGCCCGAAATCCAGGCGACGGCTCGTTCCACGCCCAGGCCAAAGCCACTGTGGGGCACGGAGCCATAGCGTCGCAGATCGATGTACCAATCATAGGCATCTTGGGGCAGCTTGTGCTTTTCGATGGCGGCCAGGAGCAGTTCGGGATCGCTCATGCGCTCACTGCCGCCGATAATCTCGCCGTAACCCTCCGGAGCCAGCATATCGGTGCTACGACAAACCTCGGGCCGCTCCGGTTCCGGTTCCATGTAGAAAGCCTTGACCCGAGTGGGGTAATGGGTGACATGCACAGGCCGATCGAACTGGCTGGCGATGAACGTCTCGTGCGGAGAGCCGAAGTCATCGCCCCATTCGATGGCGGGGACAGAATCGTCGTTCGGCGGCACAGTCACGCCCCGGGCCGCGGCTTCATTGACCATCGCCACCGCTTCATCGTAGGTGATACGCGGAAATGGCGGCTTGACGTTTTCCAACAGGGTTACATCTCGTCCGAGCAGCTTGAGTTCGTCCGCGCAGCGTTCCAGCGTCGTCTGCACGATGTAGGAGACGAACTGCTCCTCGATTTCCAGCAACTCTTCCAGCTTGCAAAAAGCGATCTCTGGCTCCACCATCCAAAATTCTTGCAGGTGGCGACGGGTCTTGGATTTCTCGGCGCGGAAGGTGGGGCCAAAACAATAAACCTTGCCAAAAGCGAAAATGTCGGCCTCGTTGTAGAGCTGCCCGGTCTGAGCCAGAAAGGCGGGAACGCCGTGATAGTCGATCTCGAAAAGGGTGGTCGTGCCCTCTCCCGCAGCGGGGGTGAGAATCGGGGTGTCGACCAGCAGGTAACCGTGATCATCCAACCAATCGCGGATGGCCCGAATCACGGTGGCTCGCACCCGGGCGATAGCCCATTGCCTATCGGAGCGTAGCCAGAGATGACGATTGTCGAGCAAGAACTCAACGCCGTGCTCCTTAGGTGTAATCGGGTAGTCATCGGCGATCTGGACGATCTCGATATCCTGCAAATCCATTTCGTAGCCGCCCGGCACGCCTGGCGCGCGGTCGTCGGCTTTGATCAGTCCGGTGAGCATGACGGAGGATTCGGTCGTCAGGCGTTTGACCTGGGTGAATTTCTCATCGCCAAGATTGGGGCGAAAGGCGACGGCCTGGAAAATACCGCTGCCATCGCGCACCCGTAGGAAATTGATCTTGCCTTTGCCGGTGCGGCGTTTGATCCAACCGCGCACGGTCACAACCTCTCCGACGTGATCTTTGGCTTCGATGATGCGAATAATCGGGGTCACAAAAACATCTCCTCATTGACTCAGATTCGATACAGATAGACCGCCATTATAGCACGCTGACTGCACTTCAGGTGAATTGGCTTGTTTTGCCGTGACGTTTATAATGCAAAAGAGTTCTGGTTGTGCTCCCGACCTTTTTTCTGACCCCCGCTTTCCGCTCTTCCCGGTGGTGAAACCTATGCCCGCAAAAATCATTCTGAATCCCTACTCAAACCGTTGGGGCGCTGGTCAATCGGTGAACGAAGTCGTCGCGACGCTGCATGATCTCGATTACGATTTCGATCTGGTGCAAACCGCCGCACCGGGCGAAGCCATCGAACTGGCCCGGCAGGCCGTCGCCCAGGGTTATGATCCCGTCGTCGCCGCGGGCGGAGATGGGGCCATCAGCGAAGTCGTGAATGGCCTGTTGGCGGAGGTCGATGTCGCGCCCGTTCGCCTGGGCGTCATCCCTCTGGGCTCGGCCAACGATTACGCCTACCAACTGGGTATTCCCCTCGACATCAAAGGATCGTGCCGAAACCTGGTCGCCGCCGAGCACGTGCGGACGTTAGATGCGGGACGGTGCAACGACCGCGTGTTTCAAAACGACATCACCATTGCTTTTGGCGCGCAGGTCAATATCGAGGCGGCCACGATTAAGCGCTTGCGAGGGTCGGCGATCTATCTGGGCGGGGTTTTCAAGGCGCTCGCCCACTACAAACTCCCCACAGTCACCATCGAATGGGATGAAGGCAAGTTGGAGGACAAACCGATCTTATTGGCGTATGTTGGCAATGGCTGGCGCACCGGCGGCGTTTTTCATCTCGCCCCTGACGCCATTCTGGATGATGGATTCCTCGACTTCATCGTGGGCGACGCCATGGGCCGTTTGAGCACCTTGCGCCTACTGCCTAAAACGTTCAATGGCAGCCACATTGATGATCCGCACGTTTTCCAAACCCGGTTTCGACGACTGCGCCTCACCAGTGACGATCCCCTGCCGGTGCTCTCCGACGGCGAGATTATTTATCGCGACGCCCATGATCTGGACATCCGCATCCTGCCAGGGGCATTGCGCGTGATTGCAGGGCCTGAGGAGGGTGAGCGCCCGCGCTAGGGCGAACTCAGCGCTCGTTGCCGTCCTCCCTTATTCGAGCAGGCGCACCTCCTGCACTGCCAATAGCGTCATGGAATTGTCTATCGGGTTGATTTCGTAAATGGCGATGCGGCCAGTCCGGGCGGTGGGAGGTCTCCTGAATTTGATGGTCTTCGACCATTCCCCGGCATCATTGGTCTGCGTCTTGGCTTTGCCCCAGATAGTTCCGGTGTGATCTTCAACCTGCACCAGCACCTCGCTGTTGGGCAAGTCGGCAGCCACACCCTGCACCAAAACGGTGCGCTTGATGATCTCTCCTTCCACCGGGGCCAGGATGGCAACCTGGCCTTTGCCTGACTCGGCAAAACGGATATTAGCCCAGGAAAGCAGGAGCAAGCTGCCGTCGCTCGGATTTTCCGCATACAAGGCGACGCGCCCACCGCGCGCGCTCGCCTGATTCTCGAACGCGACCTCAACGGCGAAAGTGCCTCCTGTACTGTTTTCTGCTGGGCTCAATGGCGCAATGCCCCGCCCCAGCACCTCGCCCTCTTCATCTTCGATCTGGACGATAACTTTGTTTTCGAAGACGGCTTCCGCCTGTCCCTGCACGTAGACGTGGTCCCGCAGAATGCTGCCGGGCAAGCCGTTGGTCAATGCGCCAGTCGGGCCAAAAAATGGGGTGGGGGTCGCAAGATCAACGGTCGGGGCGGAATGTTCTGCGGATTCCGGCAGGGGCGGAGGCGTCGGCCCCGCGCGGTGTTCGATCTGGTTAATCAACAATTGCCTGCCATTGTAATCATCGACGCCGTAGAGCAACACCCCGGACACCTTCACCAACCCCGGCTGATCTTGATACCGCTCCAATTCAGCCAACACTGCTGGATCCAAGCTGTCGATGCCATGACTACCCCGGCGTTCGCTGAAAAAATAATCGTCGTACGGGCTTTCAGCGGAAAGCTTGACGATCTGCCCCACCCAGCCTCGCACGCGTTGCGGCTCGTAGGTGGGCAATCCCACCGCCAGCAGCGTCGAGACAATGCCCTGTCCGTCAATCTGGCCCCGCCAACTGGCCCCGGTGCTGTCGTTGCTGATGATAACGGGCCTTGTGACGCCGCCCTCCTGAAATTGAGCATCGCCCAACGACACAAGCCATGGGCCGCTGCTGAAGGCGGCGACACTGGTGACATCAGAAGCGACGTCTTGGTTGATTACAGCGGGCTCGAAATCGGCGCTGTCTGGCAACTTGACTTGGTAAGCGCCACGCAGAAAGGCGAGCGCCAAGTCACGGGCTGCGGGCGGCTCCAGGATCGAGGGTAGGGTCAGTGTGGGAGTGGGGATTGGTGCGGGCGGCGGGCTCGCTTCCGCCACGAACACCGGCGTCGTCTGTAAAACTGGCTGTTTCGCATCGTTCTGAGCGGATGGCGCTCTCGTCTCTTGGGGGACAATCGTCTCAGTTGGCGTGTGCGGGATTGTCGTTTTCGCCACAGCGCCGGAGGAACTGACAGGCGTTGTTGGCACAACCGGCGTGTTGGCCGGTAGCGACGAAACACAAGCGCCAAGGAGCAGCGTCAAGAGCATCAGGCTCAGCAGAAGGGGGAATAGCTGGCGTTTCACAAAGAAACCTCCTGGGGGGATTTGTTTGACCTCGGCCCGGAATGGGCGGACGAAGATGCACTTATTATGCCTCTATTTGCTGCAACTGCAAAAAGGAGGGGAATTGCACTACAAGCTGATCGTTGCCAGGACAAGCCGAGATGACGAATGCGGCAAGCAATAGTAAAATGAAGGAGCTCGAAAAATTCATCCGCCTGTAATCACTGTGTAAGAAATCAGCGTTAAACTAGGATTTTGAGGAGTGCATTGCCATGAATAAACCCACAATTCTTGTTGTCGAAGATGAACCCAGCATCGCTGAGGTCGTCAGTCTCTATCTCAAGCGCGCAGGTTATCAGGTGACGATCATCAACGATGGGCAATCCGCCCTGGATTGGCTACAACTGAATACGCCTGATCTGGTGGTGTTGGATCTGATGTTGCCGTATGTCGATGGCCTGGAAATCACCCGCTGGCTACGATCCCGCAACGACACACCTATCATCATGCTCACCGCCCGCCGTGAGGAGACGGATCGCATCCTGGGCCTGGAGATGGGCGCTGATGATTATGTCGTCAAACCCTTCAGTGCTCGCGAGCTGGTCAGCCGGGTCAAGGCAGTCCTGCGACGGACGAGCGGGGGCGCCAGCGCTGGTGGGGAGCAAGCGCTGACATTCGACAACCTGAGCATCGATCCCAGAACCAGGCTGGTGACCGTGAACGGCGAGGAAAAGATGCTAACCGCGCGGGAATTCGACCTGCTGCTGGTGCTCGCCCGCCATCCCCGTCAGGTCTTCAACCGCGAGCAACTGCTCGACCAGGTGTGGGGCGTCAACGAATACATCGACCCCAGCACCGTGACCGTGCACATCCGCCGCCTGCGCGAAAAACTGGAGCCAGACCCCTCCACGCCGCGCCACATCCAGACCGTGTGGGGCGTAGGCTACAAATTTGAACCCTGATCCCTTTCCGGAGAAACAGCCTTGAACACCCCTCTCAACACCGCCACCACCATTTATCATCTCAGAACGCACCTGCGCTTCCTCATTGGCGTGCTGGCGACGCTGGCCGTGGCGCTTATCTTCTTTTACCTGCTCATGCGTCCCTCCATGTTCGAGTTGGAGGCGATGGCCATGTTCCTGAGCATCACCGCCGGCATATCGGTGTTGGCCGGTTACGGCGCTTACCGCGCGGGCTGGATCAACCGCTCGCCGCGCATCACCTGGACCCTAATCGGCGGCTACGCCCTGGCCAGCGTGCTCACCTTCCTCAATGTGTGGATGACTGCCCGCCTGATGTTCGCCAGCCAACACGATTTACTGCTGGCGACTGTTTTACTGCTGTTCGCCGGCGGCATCGCCATATCGCTGGGCTATTTCATGGCCGCTGCCCTGAACGACTCCATCGCTCAACTCAATGCCGGGGCCAAAGCCATCGCCCGGGGCCAGCTCGATGTCCGGGTGCCGGTGCAGGGGCAAAACGAACTGGCAGAATTGGCCCAGGCCTTCAATGAGATGGC
>DUEF01000294.1 GCA_011176555.1 Caldilineae bacterium | reverse complement strand
CGGGAAACCAGGGTCCAGGCGTCGCTTTTTTACGCACCACGCACCACGCAAAACTACTCACCATTAAGGAGTTCTCAACATCCATGACTGTAAAAAACTATGACATCCGTGACATCAAACTCGCCGACCGCGGGCGTTTCCGCATGGAGTGGGCGGCCAAAGAGATGCCCGTTCTCGACCTGATCGAGGAGCGTTTCAAAGAAGAGCAACCATTCAAGGGCATTCGCATCGCCGCGGCCATGCACGTCACCAGCGAAACCGCCAATTTGATGCGCATTCTCCTGGCGGGCGGGGCCGAAGCCGCGCTCTGCGCCAGCAATCCCCTCAGCACGCAAGATGACATCGCCGCCGCGCTCGTCACGCATTACGAGATGCCGGTGTTCGCGATGAAAGGCGAGAGCAACGAGGAATACTTCCAGCACATGAACGCCGTCCTCGACTTCGAACCCAACATCACCATGGACGATGGCATGGATCTGGTGGCGACGTTGCATACGGATCGCAGCGCCTTGCTGCCCAACGTCATCGGCGGCACCGAAGAGACCACCACCGGCGTCATTCGCCTCAGAGCGATGGCCGCGCAAGGTGCGCTCAAATTCCCCGTCATCGCCGTCAACGACGCCGAGACCAAGCATTTCTTCGACAATCGCTATGGAACCGGCCAGAGCACCATCGATGGCATCATCCGCGCCACCAACATCCTGCTGGCGGGCAAGGTTTTTGTGGTCGGCGGCTACGGTTGGTGCAGCAAGGGTATCGCCATGCGCGCCAAGGGCATGGGCTCCAATGTCGTCGTCACCGAGGTCGATCCGCTGCGGGCGCTGGAAGCGGTGATGGACGGCTTCCGCGTGATGCCAATGCAGGAAGCGGCCAAGATCGGCCATATCTTCTGCAGCGCCACCGGCGACAAGCACGTTTTCGACACGCATCATTTCGAGGTCATGCGCGACGGCGCGGTGCTCGCCAACAGCGGCCATTTCGATGTCGAGATCAACATGGTCGGGCTCAGAGAGATGGCGGTCGAGATCACCCGCGTTCGTGATTTCCTGGATGAATACACTCTGGCAGATGGTCGGCGGCTGTACGTGGCGGGCGAAGGACGCCTGGTCAACCTGGCTGCGGCCGAGGGTCATCCCAGTGCGGTGATGGACATGAGTTTCGCCAACCAGGCGCTCGCCGCCGAATACTTGCTGAAGACCAAGGGCGAATTGCAAGGCCAGGTTTACGATGTCCCCCGAGAGATCGATAATGCCATCGCCGCGCTCAAACTCGAAGCGATGGGCATTGAAATCGACGTTCTCACCCCCGAGCAGGAAGCGTACCTGAACGAATGGGCGCTGGGCACGGGGCACTAGAACGTGGTGCGTGTTCCGTATTGCGTCGGATTTGAAACGGAACGCGGAACACGCAATACATTTTCACCGGCCAACACCGGTTTAGGAGAAAAGCATGTCAACATTCACAACTTCACCCAAACTGCTGTTCACCAGCGAATCCGTCTCGGAAGGCCACCCCGACAAAATGTGCGATCAGATCAGCGACGCCGTGTTGGACGCCATCTTCGAGCAAGACCCCAACGCTCGCGTCGCTTGCGAAACCGCCATCAAGACCGGTTTTGTGCTGCTCCTGGGCGAGATCACCACGACTGCGCAGATCAACTACGACGCCCTGGTGCGCGAGGTGATCACCGATATCGGCTTCGATAGCAGCGAGAAGGGTTTCGACGGCAACACCTGCGGCGTGCAGGTCGCCATCGCCTCGCAAAGCCCGGATATCGCCCTGGGTGTAGACAAAGCCAAGGAAGCCAAAGAGGGCGCGATGAGCGACGATGAGATCGAAGCAGTCGGCGCTGGCGATCAGGGCATGATGTTCGGTTTCGCCTGCAACGAAACGCCCACGCTCATGCCGATGCCCATCTACTACGCGCACAAGCTCGTGCGTCGCCTGGCCGAAGTGCGCAAGAACGGCACGCTCCCCTGGGTGCGCCCCGACAGCAAGAGCCAGGTGACGGTCGAATACTGCTACGGCAAGCCCGAGCGCATCCACACCGTTTTGATCAGCACCCAACACGCGCCTGACATCAGCCAGGAAGACATCCGCCAGGAGTTGATCGAGCATGTCATCAGCCCCGTGCTCCCCGCTGAACTGGTCGATGAGGATCTGCTGATCTACACCAATCCCACCGGTCGCTTCGTCGTTGGCGGCCCCATGGGCGACGCCGGACTCACCGGTCGCAAGATCATCGTCGACACCTACGGTGGCATGGGCCGGCACGGCGGCGGTGCGTTCAGCGGCAAGGATTGCACAAAAGTGGATCGCAGCGCGGCCTACGCCGCCCGTTGGGTGGCCAAAAACATCGTGGCCGCGGGCATCGCCGACCGCTGCGAGATCCAACTCGCTTACGCCATCGGCGTGGCCCGTCCGCTCAGCGTCAATGTCGAGACCTTCGGCACAGGCCGCATCAATGACGAACGCATCGCCGAACTGGTGAACGAGCGCTTTGATCTGCGCCCCGGCGCCATCATCCGCGACCTCGACCTGCGTCGCCCCATCTACCGCCAGACGGCCGCGTACGGCCACTTCGGGCGGGATGATATCGATCTGCCCTGGGAGCGCACCAACAAGGCGGAAGAGCTACGACAGGCGGCCGGGTTGGAGTAGAGGCCGGAGCTGGTGTAAACCCAACCATCTTGAAATAGAAAAACGCCCAGTGCATCTTCAGCGCCGGGCGTTTTTGTCGTCTCGACGAGTAGAGTGCAACAGGATGGCAAATGGCTCAGTTTTATGCTACGATAGTATCGCTGATACAGTCGGACCATTCCAAGTTATTGAGAAGATACTCTTTGTGGATGACAACCAAATGACCCAGATTGAACTGTCGAACTATGCCTTTCAAATTCTACGAAAAGCCTCAGCCTGGCGGGGCGCTGATATGGGCGACCTACTTGAGCAGGCGGTCCGTGGTTACTTTGCCGCAGATGCACCGCGTGACATGGCGACCGATGAAGCATGGAATGGACAGCGACAGCAGATTGAGCTAGAACAGCAGTCCTTCGTCGCCCAACACGACGCTCTTTTGCAGGCCTATGCTGGCCAATACATCGCCATGTTTCAGGGGAGCGTTGTCGATCATGACATGGACAGAGTGGCTTTGAGCTTGCGGGTGCGCAAACAGTACGGCAATCAACCTATTCTGATCACCTTTGTCCGTCCGGAAACCTTGCAGGATATTGTCATCCGTTCTCCTCGTTCATTGCCGCTCTGAACATGATCCAACCCTATTCGCAAGCCTACTTTCCTCCTATGCCAATGCTGGATGTGGCTTTAGCCGCTCCTCAGACTGGAGATTGGTCAGATACAGTGTCTGCTATCGTGGACACAGGTGCAGATTTCACCGTTGTTCCCCTCGCTTTACTCAGGCCGCTGGCTGCGCCGATAGTGCGTCCAGCCACCTTGAGTAGTCAGTGGCAAGACAGACGATTTGTTTACGTTTACGAGGTGGACTTGCGGATAGGCAACGAAATTCTGCCGGCCGTCGATGTCGCCGGGGATCCATTCAGTAACGAAATACTGCTGGGGCGAAACTTACTCAATCGTCTTGACTTACGCCATGAAGGCCCTGCGCTCAGTCTTCATTATTAGGGGCCGCGACGGGAGTGCGTAGCCCTACCGCCGCTATCGGTGACTATTGGGCGACGGGTTGCAGTAGGCAAGAGGATGACCGACATTTGCTGCGCTCGGAGCCGAAAATGCGCCGGGCGCTTTTGTTT
>DUEF01000293.1 GCA_011176555.1 Caldilineae bacterium | reverse complement strand
TTCATGCGCAGATTATCCGGCGCTTCCCACACCCGGGCCAGCGATTCGTCCGGGCGCCAATCCAGGTTGGTGGGGTCAGAGATATCGATGGCGCACATGCCCCGGTTGTTGCGATAAAGGTAAAGGTAATCGCCCTTGACGCCAAGGGCGTAGTTGAAGTCGCCATAAGCGCTATCCACCACCAGGGGTTGGTCGGGATTAGAGACAGCGAGCGCCTGCACCTCGCCCTCGCCCGCCGGCAGGTAGGCGTAATCGCCCTGGCGTTTGATAAAACCACTGCCCGGCACGCCGAATCCCGTCCAGGTGGAGCCGACCAACGACGATGGATCGCCATCTCCTGCCGCGAACATGAAACGCCCCTGATGCGGATCGATGGCGACATGACCCGGGCTGACATGGATATCGGGCCAGCCGGCGTCATCAGACAAATCCTGGTAGACCGGCTGCAAGGGCGCTGCCAAGCCTTTTTTGGCTGCGTAGTCCCAGGAACAGACGTCGAGTCCATCCTCGTAAATCGTCATGCCATCGGGCGTACCGTACCGCGTCGCCACCTCGTCCGGCGCAATTTGCGAACCATCTTGCTTGAGAAGCAGGCGATCCTCATCCACCCCTTCCTGATACCAGGCGAAACGACCATAACGGACGGCTGTCTCATCAGGCTGCTGCCCACTCTCGGCCTCTGCACGCGCTTGTGCAGCGCCAGGGAGCAAGCACAGCGCCAGGATCGCCAAGATCAACAGTACATTCTTCGCCGCCAAAAACCACCGATTTGCATAATCATCCATCGTATTCCCTCACAGCAATGGAAAAAACCATCGTATCAGGTTGCATGTTGATTATATCTGAAAACGGGGCGAAAGTCTATGGCATTTTGCACTCAACAGATTGAATCTCTTTTGAAAACTCGCCCAGGCGCGCGTTGCGGACAGAGGCGCCGTTGCCACAGCCCGCGCGGGCGCATGATGCGCGGACGGGCGAGGAAACGCCCACCCGCGTCAGCGAGGCTGGTTTTACAGTCCGCTGTTGAGCATGAAGAAAGAATACAGGTAATAGCCGGGTTGTGTGCTTGCCACTAACACCCGGAGCTGAAGACTCCGGGCTACAAGCGACCTACGGTCGCCACCGCGCCCGATAAATCGGACTTGTCGATGTTACCGGAGACAAAAAAGTCCGCTTATGGACATTCAATAAATAATCCGGTAATCAAGACCTCCGGGAGGTGGCGACAATAGGACGCCAATTCCGAAGAATCTGGCTGACAAAGTGGCTTGTTTTTGGCATAATTCCTTGCAGCCACCTCCCGGAGGTCACATTAATCTATTGCCGGTTTAATTTCTGAACTTCCATCAGCGGGCGCCGCTCTGTAGCCCCAGCCGTTTACGGTGGGGCGGGGGCGGAAGCGGCGTCCTGCGGCGAGCTTGTCAGAACAGCGAGCCAGAGGCTAAGATAGATTTTTCGCTACGCTGCTCATCGAGTCTCCTCCATGCCCCCCACCATCCTACCCCTGGCTTCACCCCATGCCACGCTCGCCACTGTCGGCGGTAAAGGCCTGAACCTGGTGCGTCTGGCCCGGGCCGGATTCCCGGTTCCGCCCGGATTTCTGATCCCGACCGACGCTTATCGCGCTTTCGTGGCCGCCAATGCCTTGCAGGCGTTCATCCTGGATGCGTTGGCCGCAAGCCAGTTGGATGACCCAGACGCCCTGCAAGCGGCGTCCGCTGCTATTCGCGCCCGTTTCGCCACCGGCGCTGTCCCGACCGATCTCGTTGAAGCCCTCACAGCCGCCTATGCCGATCTGGGTCATCCTGCCGTGGCTGTGCGCTCTTCCGCCATCGCCGAAGACCTGCCCGATATGTCCTTCGCCGGACAACAGGACACCTTCCTCAACGTGGTCGGCGACGAGGCCTTGCTGGAAGCGGTAGTGAAGTGCTGGAGCAGCCTGTGGACGGCGCGGGCCATCGCCTACCGCGCCCGCAACGACATCCCCCAGGATGAAATGGCGCAGGCTGTGGTTGTGCAGGAAATGGTGCAAAGCGAAGCTTCCGGCGTGCTGTTTACGGCCAACCCCCTCACCGGCAAGCGCACCGAGACCGTGATCGACGCCACCCTGGGCCTGGGCGAGGCGCTGGTGGCGGGCCTGGTCGAGCCAGACCATTACGTGGTGGACACAACCGCCGGCCGGATTATCAGCAAAGAGGTCGGAGCCAAAGCGCTGGTCATCCTTAGCAACGACGGCGGGGGCGTCAGCCAGATGGCCGGGCCAGAGGAGTCGCACCAGGCCCTGCCTGACGCCGTCATCCTGCAACTGGCGCAACTGGGCCAGGCCGTGGCCGCACATTACGACGGCGAACCACAAGACATCGAATGGGCCTGGACCGATGGCGAACTCCACCTCTTGCAATCCCGTCCCATCACCTCCCTTTTCCCCCTGCCGCCTGGCCTGGGCCCCGAGCCCTTGCAGATCATGTTCGCCTTCTCCTCGGTGCAGGGCATCATGGAGCCAATCACCCCCCTGGGACAGGATGTGCTGCTCTTGTTCTTCTCGGCATTGGCGCGCATTTTCCAGCCGCACACAGCCCCCGAAAACCAGGGCGTGGCCCTCATCGCCGCCGAACGCATCTGGCTCAACTTCACCGGCCTGTTTCGTCACAAAATGGGCCGAAAAATCGCTTTGGGATTCATGGATTTCATCGAGCCAAGCGTGCGCCAGATCATGGGCAGCCTGGTCGACGACCCCCGCCTGGCGATTGTCCCTCGCCGCATCCGCTTCATCACCTGGCTGCGCCTCCTGCGTTTCATGGCTGGCATCGTAGCCGGCACGCTGTACTCGATCGCCCGTCCGGACGCGGCGCGACGCAGCACACAACGCGATCTGCAACAGTTGGTCGCCCAAGCGGAAGGCCTTTTCGCAGAAGCCACGGATTTATCGCAGCAAGTCCAGACGTTGCACGATTACTTGCTGACCACGCCCGTCGATTTTTTCCCCGCTATCTTGCCGCGCATCGCCGCAGGCATGTCCATGCTCAACGCCCTGATGCACCTCGCCCGCACCGTGCCCGAAGGCGAGCAACTGGCCCTGGAGATCACCCGCGGCTTGCCCCACAACGTCACCACCGAGATGGATCTGGCCTTGTGGGATGCCGCCCAGGCGATCCGCTCTGACGCCGAAGCATGGGCCGCCTTTCAGCAGCAGGACGCCGAATCGCTCGCCTCCGCCTACCTGGCTGAGACGCTTCCGCCCGTGGCCCAGGACGCGCTGGCGGATTTTCTTGCTCGCTACGGTATGCGCGGCTTCGGGGAAATCGATTTTGGCCGCCCGCGTTGGTGCGAGAATCCCACGCCGGTCATGCAATCGCTGCAAAGCTATCTGCGCATCGAAGATCCGCAAAAGGCTCCGGATGTGGTTTTCCGACAGGGTGCACTGGCCGCCGATCAGGCCCTCGATCGCCTGGCCGAGGGGGTGCGCCACACCCCGCGGGGTCGTATCAAGGCGCGGCTGGCTCGTTTCGCCGCCCGCCGCGTGCGTGCGCTCAGCGGCCTGCGCGAGGCCCCCAAGTTCTTTATCATCCGCATCATGGGCATCTCACGCGCTGCCCTGCTGGAGAGCGGGGAGAAACTGACCCGCTCGGGTATCTTGCAAGACCCCACCGACCTGTTTTATCTCCACCTGGACGAATTGCAGGCGTTGGGCGCGGGTGAGCAACGGGACTGGCAGGCGCTGGTGGCCGCACATCGGGCGCGCTACCGGCAGGAAATGCGCCGCCAGCAAGTTCCCCGCCTGTTGCTCAGCGACGGCGTGGCCTACTACGAAGGCATGAACGTGGAGGACAGCGGCGATGCAAACATCAACGATGCAGGCATCGTCGGCAGCCCGGTCTCGCCCGGCGTAGTGGAAGGCGTCGTCCACGTCGTGTTCGACCCTCACGATGCGCAGTTGACCCCTGGCGAAATCCTGATCTGCCCCGGCACTGATCCCTCGTGGACGCCGCTGTTTTTGGCCGCGGGCGGGCTGGTGATGGAGGTGGGCGGGATGATGACCCACGGCTCGGTGGTGGCGCGGGAGTACGGCATCCCCGCGGTGGTGGGCGTGCATCAGGCCACCACCCGCTTGCAGACCGGCCAGCGCATTCGCGTCAACGGCTCGACCGGGGAAATCACTTTACTGGAGTCTCATCCCGCCAACGAAGTCTATCAAACCCCTATTTGACCAAACTGAGCATGGCGGTTACTATTTGCCAATCAAATCATGGGAGTGGATGTGTCCCGGTGGGCGCCCCGGTCTTCAAAACCGGTGGCGGGCATCGCGTAGATGTCCGCGGTGGGTTCGACTCCCATCCATTCCCGCCTCTTTCACCAGAGATCAGAGGACAGAGGTCAGAAATCAGACGACTGCCCGACTAAACGACTAAATGAGTAGCTGCCAAATCGACACCGCCCGCGCCTCCATGGCCGCGGGCATCACCCTCAAATTCGACGCCGGCCCCTTGCGGATCGAGCGCATGGAAGTGCATCCCTATCCCGACTTGCGGCGTTTGTGGCTGCGCGTGCAACTTTCCAACTTCGCAACGCCTCCCAACGTGCGGTTGGCCTGTCTCGATGCCGATGGCAACGAAGTGGCCGACATGCTCCTGGTGGAGTGGCAAGACGCCTATATCTCGATGACCATGCACCTGCGCCAGCCCGAGCCCGGCGCCGAGTACATCATGCGCGCCGAGGTTGCCCGCGACGAAGAACTTTTGGACAGCCGCGATCTGCCGTTTGTTCTCGAATTCCAGGATCAATGATCAAAGATAAAAGATTAAGGGGGCGACGCACGTTTTGCGTTAATCAGCGATCCTTAATCTTTGAGTTTTTCCTCTCGCTCATTTCGGAGGCGCTTTATGCCCGCACAACGTCCCTCCCTCACCGTCGGCATCGAAGAAGAATACCAGATTGTCGATCCTGAAACGCGCGAGCTGAAGTCCTACATCACCCAATTTTTGGATAAGGGCACGCGTGTCAGCAAAAGAGAAGTCAAACCTGAATTCATGCAGTCCCAGGTGGAATTGGGGACGGAGGTGTGCAAAGACATCGCGGAACTGCACGATGAATTGGCCCGCCAGCGTGGCGCTATCCTCGATCTGGCCGAGGAACAGGGCTTGACCATCGTTTCGGCCGGAACTCACCCCTTCTCCCGTTGGATCGATCAGGACATCACGCCCAAACAGCGATACGCTGGCTTGCTGGAGGAGATGCAAGCGGTGGCGCAACGTCTGCTCATCTTCGGCATGCACGTGCATATCGGCATCGAAGACCGCGACTTCGCCATCGACGCCATGAACGTCATGCGCTACATGGTGCCACACATTTCTGCTCTGGCTACCTCCTCGCCCTTCTGGAATGGTCGCAACACCGGCCTTAAATCCTACCGCTCGGTGCTGTTTTCCGACCTGCCTCGCACTGGCCTGCCCGACTACTTCCCCGACTGGGCCACTTTCGAAAAATTCATCAACGCGCTGGTCAACACCGGTTGCATCCCGGATGGCAGCAAGATCTGGTGGGATGTGCGCCCGCACTGGCAATTCCCCACCATCGAATTCCGCATGTGCGATGGCTGCACCACCATCGACGAAGCGATCGGCATTGCCGCCCTTTTGCAGGCCATCGTCGCCTGGCTGTGGGATCTGCGCCAGAAGAACATGACCTTCCGCCATTACCGCCGCGACCTCATCGATGAAAATCGTTGGCGGGCCATTCGCTACGGCCTGGATGGCAAACTGATCGACTGGGGCAAAGAAGAGGAACTGCCTGCGCGTTGGCTCATCCGCGAACTAATGCGATTGGTGGATCCCTATGTCGATGAATTGGGCAGCCGCCAGTACATCGAGCCTATCTACACCATCCTCGAGCACGGCTCCAGCGCCGACCGCCAGTTACGCGTCTACAAGGAATCGGGCGGGGATTTCAAAGCGGTGGTGGATCTGCTGATCGCAGAGACGAAGCGCGGGGTGATCCGACCGGGAGAATAAATGGATTAGCCATACTCATTCTGCAAAAAAGTGCGGATGCGTTCGGCGACCTGCTCGATTTCTCTTTCCTCCCCGCGCGGCGCTTCCGGCCAGTCGTCCACCCTCGGCCCCCAGTACTCGCGCGGCGCGCCGGGATACCGGCCAATGACGTGAACGTGGACATGCGGCGCACCATCGCCGATCACAAAGGCGTAGACGTGCTCCACACCTAGCGTGCGCATCAGAGCGCGAGAGACGCGGCTGACATGGAGGCCAAGCGCTTGCGCCTCGGCTTCTGTCAGATCACCCAATTCGGCCACGTGACGCTTCGGTTCGACAAACAGATGCCCCAGATACTTGTCTGTTTCCTCACCCCAAAGCTGAGCGTGGCTTACGAAAATCAATTCGTCTTCGTAAATGGGGCCGCCCGGAACGACAATCTCGCCGCGGTGTTTGCGGCAAACGATGCAAGCCTCGTGCGTCTCGGTGTTCATCAGCGCCTCCGTTCATGTATCAGCTTCCACCCAACTCGGCCAATAATCGGTCGGGATAATCGGTGATGATGCCGTCCACGCCCATGTCGATGATGCGCCGCATGTCCTCCCGTTCGTTGATCGTCCAGGCGTCCACCTTCATGTTACGGCCATGCGCAGCCCGCACAAAGCCTTTGCTAAGGATGCGAATGCCGCCGCGTTCTTGGGGAACCTGCACCGCGTTGGCAGCGGGACGGAAGAGCCAGCCCAGCCCGACCTTGCTCAGCAAGACGAACGGCGTCAACTCGCCCTCCGAACCCGAGGTGGCCACATCCGGGCAGACTGCGCGGAATTCGGTCATGGTCTCGTCGCGGAATGACGCCACCAGCACCTTGTTCTGCATGTCGTGTTCGTGGATCAACCGGCAGAATGGCTCCGCCATCGAGGTCTCCGTGCGCTTGAGTTCGATGTTCATGGGCATGTCGGGAAACGCGGCGAACACTTCTTCCATGGTCGGCACGGTCACGCCCTGACCGCGGAAAGGATAGGTGGCGCCGTCGTCGTGCGTCCAGGTGTAGCCCGCGTCCAATTGTTTGATCTCGGCCAGCGTCATGTCCTCGATCTCACCGCTGCCATTCGTGGTTCGATCCACCGTGCCGTCGTGCATCAGCACCAGCGCTCCATCCGCGGTGATGTGCAAATCCATCTCCAGCATATCGACGCCCATATCCACCGCCCGCTCGTAGGCGTACATCGTGTTGCTGGGCCACAGCCCATAGCCGCCCTGGTGGGCGATGACCAGGGGCCAACGCGAGAATTGATCGTAAAAAGGATGATCGGCGATCGGCCGCGCCCAGATGGCCGTGATCAGCAGCGCGGCCGCGAGCAGACCAACGATAATCGCCAGGATTCGCCATAGTTTTTGTTTCATGGAATTCACCTGATAGAGGGAAAAAGCGACGAAATGCGGTTGACAGTGTATAATGTTGGCGGTCATCGCGTCAATTGCGCTTTCATCTCCTCACCCTTTGTGCTACCATCTGGTTACGATGCTTGCTTTACCCAACCACGTACAAATTCCCGGCCTGGATAAAGAAGGCCTGCTGGCTTACCTGGCCGAGCAACCGGATGTTGTCGCCGCGTATCTGTTCGGATCCCACGCGGAAGGTCGGGCGCGGCCGGAATCGGACATCGACATCGCCGTACTGCTTACTGAACGACCGGCGGGCGACACTACCGATGACGCCATGGCGCGATTCGATAGACGCATGGAACTGGAAGGAGAAATCGGGCGGTATATCAGCGGCAGGAAGTTTGATTTAGTTGTGCTCAATAGAGCGCCAGTCCTTCTTCAGCACCAGGTTTTGGCGAACGGCTATTTGCTGTATCAAGGAAATGTCGGGAAGCGTGTTGATTTTGAAGTGCGCACCTCGAAGTTGTATCTTGACTTGCAGCCTTTACAAGATTTTTTCGATAAAGCACTTTTTCAAGACATCCGGGAGGGTCGATTCGGTGAAAGGAAACGGCATTATCAAAGAGCGATTGCATCTGCTGGCGGATGAACTCGCATATCTGAAAAGCGAACGGGATGCTGTCAACAATTTTGATGTCTATCAGGAAGATGTACGATTGAAGAAAGCCGTCGAGCGTTCTTTGCAAGTCGCCATTGAAATCTGCTTCGATATCAGTCAACGCATTATCAGCGAAAATGGCCTGCGCTTCGCAAAAACCTACCGAGAAACCTTTCTGGTGCTACAAGAAGAAGGTATTGTTTCGCAAAGACTTGGTGGAAATCTGCAGGACATGGCTGGTTTTCGGAATCTGCTCGTATATGATTACGCAAAAATCCATGACGCCAGAGTTTATGGCATCCTGAAAAAACACTTGGGCGATTTCGAAGCCTTTGCCGCCGCTATCGTTCAATATCTGACCAACGACTAATCCCTCCTTCCCCCTATGACTGAATTCTTCAACGTCCTCACCCCGCCTGACGCCTGGCGTCGTCTGACCGAGCACTACCGGCCTGAACCCCACCCGGAATCTGTCCCCACCGCCCGGGCGCTCGACCGCGTTCTGGTCGAAGCGCCCACCGCCCCCCACGACCTGCCCGAATTCCGGCGCTCCACCGTCGATGGTTACGCCGTGCGCGCCAAAGACACATACGGGGCCACGCCCGGTCTCCCCGCCTTTTTGGATGTGGTGGGCGAGGCGCCAATGGGCCGGGAAGCAGACATTCCGGTCGGGCTGGGGCAGACTGTCCTTGTTCACACCGGCGGCATGATCCCGCCCGGAGCCGACGCCGTGGTCATGGTCGAAAACACCCAACAGGCGGACGCGTCCAGCATCGAGGTGCTGGGTGCGGTGGCCGTGGGCGAAAACGTGATCCAGGTGGGGGAAGATGTGCGGGCGGGCGAGGAAATCCTGCCGGTGGGGCACAGCCTGCGCCCCCAGGACATCGGCGGGCTGCTGGCGTTAGGCATCACCACGGTGCAGGTCGCCCGTCCCCCGCGCGTCGCCATCATCTCCACCGGTGACGAGGTTGTTCCTCCCGACCAGTCTCCTGGCCCCGGCCAGGTGCGGGACATCAACAGCTACACCCTGGCCGCTCTCACCCAGCGCGCTGGCGGCGAGCCCGTCCTTTTCGGCATCATCCCTGACCAACGCGAAGCGTTAGAGGCCGCTGTGCGCGAGGCGTTGGCCGCCTGCGACATCGTCGTCCTCAGCGCCGGTTCCTCGGTCAGTTACCGCGACATGAGTGTGGATGTGATCGGGGCCATGGGCGAACCGGGCATCCTCGCCCACGGCATCTCCATCCGGCCCGGTAAACCCACCATCGTGGCCGTGGCGCAGGGCAAAGCGTTGTTCGGTCTGCCCGGCAATCCCGTCAGCGCCATGGTGCTGTTCGACCTGTTCGTGAGCCCCGCCATTCGCCTGAACCTGGGCGCCGATCCTCGCTCGACCTTCAAGCCGCAAGTGCAGGCCCGCCTCTCCCGCCAGATCGCCAGCGCCGCCGG
>DUEF01000292.1 GCA_011176555.1 Caldilineae bacterium | reverse complement strand
TCGGGCAGCTCCGCTGGATCGTCCTGGGTGACGTCAAAACGGATGGGCGTGATGCCGTTCGCAGCGGTATTTGCGTGTGCGCTCTCGCTACGGAATCTCGCCGCGCCGTAAACGCGCCAGTTATCTTGAATAAGGGATTTCGCCAGGGCGCTGCCGATGCGTCCCGTAACGCCCAGCACCAATGCTCTTTTGTCGGTCATATCATCCACTCCTTTCTACGATGGCGCGTCGCCCCAATCGGGGACTTCCAGTATCTCACCGTCGCGGAGCGCTGATTTGTGGGCCATGACGCCGGGAGCCATGTAGCGCACCGCCTCCCAGGCATTGATGGCGGGCGAGCGATCATGAGCAATGGCATCGACGAACTCATTCACAAGATAAGCGTGCGAACCGCCGTGGCCGCCATAAACGCCCTCTTTGGTATCGAGCTTCTGAAAAGCCTCCATCACCTCATCAGGGAGAGGGTCTCGCATTTCATCTTCAGTGAGTTCTGTCTCCCCGTACCTATTCATCCACCGGTCGTTTTCAAAGCTGCCTTCTGTGCCGTAGATGTGGAATGTCTCCCGATTCAGGGATGCAATTTTGCGCGCCTCGACGATACGCATTGTGGTTCCGTTACTCATCTGAAACAGGGCGACCTCGTTGGTGAAGGCAAGCAAGTTGTGGGCGGGATAGGGAGCGTCGATGTGAGCGGTATTTCCCCAGGCGCATACCTTGACGGCGTGCGCGTTCATCACACTAATTGGGCCACTGGTGGAGTGCGTGGGGTAGTGCATGGGGCCGCTGCGTACATTGCGTTTCCGATAACTTTTCAGCATCTCTTGCCACTCTAGCCCGGCTTTGCTTGAGAATCGCCGCTCTGTGACTTCGTTCAAGTTGCTAACCGGCGAGTCGGCATCGTGTAAATACTCGCCCTCGCTGTAGACAAAATCACCGAAAGCGCCTTCTTGCGCCCGACGGCGGCAGTACATCGCCGGCGCATGGTAGTAGGTTGTCTCGCCGAGCATATAGTGCATACCCGTGCGGCTGCTAGTCTCCACCAGTTTGTCGCACCAGTCAAGAATTTCATCGCCATCGGGCAGGCTGATGATGGGCACGGCGCTGTAAACGTGTTTGCCTGCTTCCATCGCCTGGATGGCCTGTGGCGCGTGCAACCACGGCTGCGTGATGATGACCAGCGCATCGAGATCGCTCTTGCAGATTTCGTCGAAAGAACTGTAAGCATCCTTTTGATGGAATTTTTTTTGCCACGAAGGTCTGTTGGCAAATTCGGCAATGCGCTCCGGCTCACGGTCGCAAAGCGCAACCCGGTTCACCAGGGGATGATTCATAAACAGATCTGCGAAGGCGCTGCCAAAAGCGCCCAATCCGACAAGGCCAAGACTGATGCTCATTTGTTTGAGCTCCTGAGTTTAGGGAGTAAGGAGTAGGGAGTAGAGAAGTAGGGAGTAGAGTGCCTTGCCCCCGGGTTACGTGGTCCGCAATTCCGGGATTTTTCCTGCTGCTTCATAATCCAAGAACAGGGTAGCGTGTGGCGTTTGGCGCAAAATGGATGCCGGGCAGCTTGTGCTGATGGGGCCGAGCAACGTCTCGCGCACCGCTTGGGCTTTGCGTTCTTCCGGCACGATGCACAGCATTTCCCTTGCTGCGCGTAAGGCGGGAATAGTCAGCGTGATGGCGTGGGTGGGCACCTCATTCAACGAGGGGTAGTGTCCCTCGCCCACCTGCTGGCGACGGCTGGCTTCGTCGAGGGGAACGACTTTGACCCACAGCGGGTCATCAAAATCAGCCACCGGCGGTTCGTTGAAGGCGACATGCCCATTCTCACCGATACCCAGGCAGCAAAGGTCGATCTGATGCGCTCGTAGCAGTGATTCGTAGCCGCGACAAGCAATTTCTGCGTCTGCGGCGTGGCCGGGCACGGGAAAAAAGGTTCCGAATGGCACATGCTCCAGCAAATGCTGCCGCAAGAATAGGCTAAATCCGGCCTGATGTCCCGGCGGCAGATTCAGATATTCGTCCATGTGAAAAACGTTCACCGCAGCCCAGGGGATATCTGGGATTTCTCGCAGCGCATGGAGAAAGCTGAGCTGCGAGTTGGCGGAAGCCAGGATGATGTTGGCAATACCGCGCTCAACGACAGCTCGCCTGATAATCGCAGCCGCTGACTCTGCGGCGGCCTTGCCCATTGCATCATTTTCGGGATAGATTCTGACGATAAGTTGATCGTAGGTGGTTTCTCTTAATGTGGTATCAATCATAATGCCTCCTGTTGATTGTTTCCCTGAAAGTGTATCAACGCCCTATTCGATGCGATGATACACTTGATAGCACTTGTCATTTTATTCTTCTTCCTCAATCCGAAACGAAAAAGCCCATAGCTTCCAAGTGGTATTGTCATAGTTGGACAATTTGACCAGGATGCGGTTCCTGCCCTGGCGGAAGTGCGCCTCGAAAGTCGCCTGCGCAAAGCCGCTGGCGTGGTCGGCGTGAAAAACCTCTTGTTCGTTGATGCGCACTGCCATTTCGTCGTCAAAAGCGACATGGATGAGTACATCTTTGTCTGACTCGCTCTCGACGTAGCGCAAGGCGTAACCGACGACGCTTGCTTGCAGGCAAATGCGAGTGAGGGCGGGGCGGGCGACGGTGTTGAAATCAACGAAGTTGTGATGGGCTTTTTGTGGTCGCCATCGCACCGCCAGTTGGTTGCCGCCAGGGAATGCCGGATCGCCCGCAGCCTGGTACACGTACTTCTCATCCCCGGTCTCTTGCTGCTCGAAGGAACGAGTGTATTCGAAAGGATGGCGCTCGTCAATCTTGAACGGAGTCAGAAGCCGCCATTCGGGTGACGCGAGGGGTTCGAGGTCAAAAACGCCGCACGGGGCCGGCGCGTCGGGCATCCGCTGATCTGCTGGCGGTGTCTGGAAGAAACGACGATGCGGTTCCCGCTGATACCAGTAGGCTACGCTGGAATAGTTGTTGCCCAGCGCGCCCAGCACAGCCCGAATAGACGTGTGAAAGAAAATCGGGTCATCGTCGAAGAAGCGGTAGAGCGCCACCCGCTGCACCCGACCATCTTCGTCCACCTCCCGGTATGGCGTGCCGATAACGGGCGATTGGAACTCACGCACGCCCCAGGAATGCCCGAAAAAGTCTTCGGCGCCAATGCCGTGCAGAACACCGGGATCCGCCTCGCCATCGATGAAAATCGAGTCGCCGCCGCCGTGGAACCAGGCGTCCGGCTGGGGGTGATTGATCTTGATACCAAAAGTCGCCCCAATCAGCGCGCCGGGGCCGAGGGCATCCAGAAACAAGTAATTTCGGCCATAGTTCTCGCACGGATGCTCGAAACGAAACTGGGCGTGAAAACGAAGGTCACGATACGCCACGGGCAACTGATCGGGGAATTTGAGGTAATCCGCCTGAAAATAGAAACCACCGCCGCTCTCCAATTGCTCCGGGAAAATCTCGACACGCGCCCGGCGAGCAAAGGGCATCTGGAAGTAGCAGTTGAAGCCATTTTGGGGAGCCACGAGCAGATAGCGCGAATCAAGCTGGAACTCTGCCCCG
>DUEF01000291.1 GCA_011176555.1 Caldilineae bacterium | reverse complement strand
GGTGTATCGTCTGTTGCTCCTGATCGTGGTGGTGGCGGCGCTGCGGATGTTCTACATGAGCCTGACGTAATGGGCAATTTCTGCAAAATCTCAGTCAGATGCTACAATCATACCCACTTATCATCGGGAAGATATTGGATATTGGGTACTGGGTATTGGCATTCACCAATATCCATATCTAATACCCAATAGCTCCCTCTTTCAAGGAGATCGTATCAATCATGGAACTCGCCGGTGAATACACCTTCAATGCTCCCCGCCAAGTGGTTTGGGACGCTATCATGGACCCGGAAGTGCTCGCCAAAATCCTGCCGGGCTGTGAACGCCTGGAGAAAGTAAGCGAGACGGAATACAAAGGCGTGCTCAATGTGCGCATTGGCCCCGTGCAGGGGCGTTTCAATGGCAAAGTGCTGCTCTCAGATCTGGAAGAGCCCGAGCGTTTTCATTTGGACATCGACGGCAAGGGCGCGGCCGGATTCATCAAGGGCGGCGGAGACGCGCGTTTGGATGTGATCGACGACAACACCGTGCTCACCTATTCGGGTGAAGCGCAGGTGGGCGGGCGCATCGCCAGCGCGGGACAACGCCTGGTGGACACCTCGGCCCGATCCATCGTGCGTCAGGCGTTGGAAAGTCTGGATCGCATTATCCAGGCCAAACTACAACCCGCGCCAGAAGTTTCGACCGGCGTCGCTGCTCCCGTTCCCGAGATCGAACCACCGACCCAGACGGAGTTGGCGCTGGGCGTGGCCAAAGATCTCTATGACGAATTCGTGCCGGAAGAGCGCCGTCCTCTGATTCTGGGGTTGGTTGGCGCCGCGGCGGTGTTGGTGGTCGTTCTGATCTTTGTGAAACTGCTGGGGGGCAGCGAAGACTAACGTGCACGTCATGTCGAAGCGACGAAGCGAGACATCCCCTACATGGTCGTTCCAGATGAATATGTGGGGGATATCTCCTGCCGTTGGCCGTCGATATGACGGATGATGGTCAAAGTGGACTCAAGCAGGCGTAAAATACACGTCTGTGGGCTTGAGTTTGGCGTTGCGCAGGAATTTGGCCTGGACGGGCATGCCGATCCAGTCGAGTGAGGCGGCGTCCGGGTCAAGACCCAACAGTCGGGTGAGTAACAGGGTGTCGGCGCCTTCGAACTCGATCAGGGCGAGAACGAAGGGCGTTTCGGGCAGGAATTCCTCGGAGCCGAAGTGGCAAACGGTGAACGCATGCACCCGGCCTTCTGTGGGGAGCTCCACCCACTCCGTCTCTCCACCATCGTACATGCCGTGGCCGCGCGGCGTGGCGTAGGTGTAGCCTGTCTCTGGCTCACGATTGCCCAATAACACTTTATTCGTCAGGCCGGCGAACCAGGGGCTGTCCTGGCCGTAGCTGTGCAAATAAGTGATGGCGTAATCCTGTTCGATGCGGATCGGCAGCATTTGGCGTAGCCAATTCAGCGCTTCCGGGGTCAATTCTGCGGGGAAGGGCAGGCCGTGAACAATGGTCCCGCCCAGAGTTTCTTCTCGTTTCATGGGTTGCTTGCTCATTGCTGCCTCCTCAGTCTGCGCGTTCCAGGATGGTGACGGTGACGTAGGTGCCGGTGCCGGCGTGGGAGTGGGTGGCTCCGCGCTTGGCGTTTTGCACCTGCAGGGTGGGGTCGCCGAAGTGTTTGTCGATGGTTCCTTGCAACTGCCAAATGGCGAATACGTTCTGCATCAGGCCGGTGGCGCCGACGGGATGCCCGCAGGCGATCAGGCCGCCGGAGGGGTTCACCGGGCAGATGGGGTCAGCAGGCAGGTCGAGTCCATAATCGACGCCCGGCATAAAGGCCTTGCCCGAAGCGGCGAAGGGGCCGCCTTCGCCGTAGCGACACAGGCCCATGTCTTCGTAAGTCTGGATCTCGGAACTGGTGTAAGCGTCGTGCAGTTCCACGAAATCCAACTCGTGTAGAGGATCGGCGACGCCCGCGTGTTTGTAGGCCATGTTGCCAGCCGTACGCCCGGCCCGGAAGCTGTGCACGCCCGGATAGCGGAAGCCATGTTCCCAGAGGCCGCGGTAGTACGCCACCGTCTCATCCGAGGATTTTTCCTGTTCGGTGGCGTAATGCTGCATGAAATAATCGTAGTCCACATGAGGCCGGTCAGACATGCGCATGGCGTCGGTGCCGCGACCGATGCCTGTCACTTTGACCAGCGGGCGGGGGATATGCGCCCCGGCCTTTTCGAGCTTTTCCAGCCCTTCTTCCGAGACCAAAATCGTGGCGGCCGCGCCATCCGACATCACGCAGATATCCAGGCGGGTGAGGGGCCAGGCCACCATCGGCGAGTTGCGCACATCTTGCAAGGTGATGCGCCGACGTTTCTGCGAGTAGGGGTTGTGATAAGCGTTGCGGTAGTTTTTGACCGAAACATGGGCCAACTGCTCGACGGTGGTGCCGAATTCCTTCATGTGGCGGGTGACCATCATGGCGTAGTAGCCGGAATAGAAGCCGCCCACGGGATAATCGAAGCTGACGTCCGAGGCGAGGGCGATGAATTCGTTGCCCTTCCAGGTCTCCACGTGGCTCATTTGCTCGAATCCGTAGGCGATGCACACATCCATGTGTCCACTGGCGACGCTCTTCCAAGCTTCCTGAAAGCACAAACCACCTGTCGCCCCGCCGCCTTCCACGCGATGGCTGGGTTTGGGGACCAATCCCAGGTAATCCTGCACCATGATGCCAGCCATCAACTGCCGGGAGAAGTGGTCGCTGAAATAACTGGCGACCGAGCCATCCACCAACTCGATGAATTGGGGATGTTCCATGCCGATGTCGTCGAGGGCGTAATCGTACGCCTCTTTGACGATGGCCTGGAAAGTCTTGTCCGGTCGGGCCTTGGCGAATTTACTGACGCCGCCGGAAATGGCGTAAACTGGACGCATATTGAACCTCCTTGTTCAGCGTCATGCGGTTGGATAGAGATGCGGTAATGTGTTTCGTGGTGCGTGGTGCGTGTTTCGTAGCGCTCAAGCGGTGAAACGGAACACGCAATACGAATTACGCTTTTTATTCAACGCCCTGGGCGCGGGCGAGGACTTGCTCGGCGGTGCGCAGCATGGAGGCTTCCACCATTTTGCCGTCGAGGGTGAAAACGCCGGAGCCGCTGGCCTGGTAGGTTTCGTAGGCTTCGATGAGTCGCTTCGCCTCGGAAACTTGCTCCGAGGTGGGCGAGAAAGCTGCCAGGGTGACAGGGAGCTGGTCGGGATGAATGGCCATTTTGCCGCGAAAACCGAGCTCTGCCGCCTGCTGACATTCCGCCTGCAAGCCCTCGGCGTCGTTCAAATCCACGAAAACCATGTCGATGGCTTGTAGACCGAAGGCAGCAGCGGTGGTGACAATTTTGCTGCGCGCGTAAAAAACTTCCCAGCGCCCTTGCGTACGCCTGCCACCGATGTCCCCGATCAGGTCTTCCGCCCCGAACATGAGCGCGTCCACCCGGCGGCTGGTCTGGGCGATTTCACGTAGGTTCATAATGCCCAGCGCCGTTTCAACCAAGGCCAGGACGCGGGTGCTGTTTGGTTCATATTCGCAGCGACGCTCCAGGACGTCCAACATTTTGTCAAGCCGAATAAGTTGGGCGGGAGTCTCGACTTTGGGTAAGACATAGGCGTCAGGGCGACCCACAATCGTGCTCTTCAAGTCGGCTTCTTCCAGACCGGAGCCCACGGCGTTGATGCGCACCGCCCGTTCACTGCGCCCGAAATCCATCGTCAACAATGCCTCTGTCGCCGTTTTCCGCGCGGCTCCCTTCCGGCTCCAGGCGATGCCATCTTCCAGGTCCATGACCACACAATCGGCATCCAGCATGGCAGCTTTGCGGATTTTTCGTTCGCTATCGCCGGGCACAAAAAGAACAGTTCGTCGGGGGCGCATTGGGTTTCTCTCCTGTGATCCGGTCAATCCCGACCAGTTTGGCGGCTGGCAGTAGTCGGGTTAGACTACAGGATGACATGACTATCCGGTTTCACCATCCCATTATATCAGAAAAATGGAGTAAGCACTACAATGACAAGGTTAACTGTCGGGGACACCGCCCCGGACTTCGAGGCCGTGACGGATAGCGGCGAAACGATCAAACTATCTGACTACCGCGGCAAGCGCGTCGTCCTCTATTTTTACCCCAAAGACAACACCAGCGGTTGCACCAAACAGGCGTGCGGTTTCCGCGATAGCTACCCCGTTATCACAGAGGCCAACGCCGTGGTGCTGGGCGTGAGCCCGGACGGCGTCAGTTCCCACCAGAAGTTCAAGACCAAGTACGATCTGCCCTTCACCTTGCTGGTGGATGAAGACCACAGCATCGCCGAACGGTACGGCGTGTGGGGCGAGAAGAAAATGTACGGGCGCAGTTACATGGGCGTGATTCGCAGTCACTTCATCATCGACGAGGCTGGCCGCGTCGCCGACGCGCAGTACAAAGTTAGCCCAGCCAAGAGCGTGGAGCGGGCGCTCAAGGCGCTGACGTAGTCCGTTTGGATAGTTGCAGAATCGCCCCAAGCCAATGTTTTCGTTGACACTGAAAGGATTTTGATGTATCATTTCAGTATGAGTGAAAACAATTGGAAGTCCAAATGGTCGAGAGACCAAATCATCGCTATACTACTCGAACAGTTTGAGGCATTCTGGAGATACGATACAGGCATCGTTCGCGCTCAGTTGGCAAGAGTCGAACAAGCGGCATCCCTGCCCCATGCTGTCATTATTTCCGGTTTACGTCGGGTTGGTAAATCCACGCTGCTCGCCCAAATGGCCCACAAAATGGGTCAAGATAGTTTCTATTATATCAATTTCGAGGATGATCGTTATATTGGTTTTCAGGCCGGGGATTTTAATGATCTTTTCCAGGCGCTGGTGGAGGTCTTTGGCCGACGAAATGTATTCTTCATCGATGAAATCCAAAACATACGGGGGTGGGAGCATTTTGTGCGGCGGTTCATGGAGCAGGGCTTCAAGTTTTACATCACCGGGTCGAATGCTGCTTTGCTCAGCCGCGAGTTGGGCACTCGCCTGACCGGGCGCTATGTGCCTATCGAATTATTCCCATTTTCTTTCAGGGAATTCCTTTCTTTTCGCAATGAACCGATACCCACTCTCGGACGAATGACCACAGTAGATGCTGCACAACTACGAAAAGCCCTCGATGATTATCTCCGCCTGGGGGGGATTCCCGATGCACTCAAATACCCGGACATACCTTTGCTGCGTACGCTGTACGATGATGTCCTCTACCGAGATATAGCCACGCGTTATCGAATTGAAGCGATCTCTGCACTGAGGGAACTGGCCTTCTATCTGATGAGCAACCCGGCTGTTTTGGTTTCCTTCAATAAAATGAAAAGCCGTTTCCGCCTAGGCAGCGTCAACACAATCAAGAACTACGTGAGCTACCTGGAGAACAGTTGGTTGATTTTCACACTCAATGTGTACGATTACTCTGTGAAACGTCAGCAGATAGCGCCCAAGAAAATCTATGGCATCGATGTGGGGCTGATTAACTCAGTTGGTTTTCAATTTTCGCCTAACACAGGCAAGCTACTGGAGAATTTGGTGTTTCTGGCATTGCGCCAACAGACGAATGAAATTTACTACTACACATCGCCAGAAAACTATGAAGTAGATTTCTATTTGCCTGAGAGTCGTCAATTGATCCAGGTAACCCAGCACATGGGCAATCCAAGCATTCGACAGCGCGAGTTTCGGGCGATTGAAGCTGCTGGTCGCCATGTCGAAGTAGAACAAGCTCTCATTCTTTCCGATGTCAATGAGGATGTGCAAGTGGCGGGCGGCATTCCGGTGACGGTGCGTTCGATAGCAGAGTGGTTACTCGGTTTCTGAGCGACATTTTACGCTGTTGCAGTGGCCGCTGCACGTAGCTCCTCCACTTCTGCCAGCCGCGGCATGGCCGGCATGGTGCCGAAACGGCTGGCGGCCACGGCCCCACAAGCATTGGCGAAGCGCACCGCCTGCGGCAACGCCCGCCCCTGCAAAACCGCCAGTGTCAGGCCCGCGGTGAAGGCGTCCCCGGCCCCGGCGCTATCGACAGCAGTGATGGGAAAGGCGGGAATGTGCTGGATCGTGTCCGCAGACGCCAGTAACGCTCCGCGTGCACCCAACTTGAGCACCACGCTCTGCGGCCCGCGGGCAAGGAGATCCTGCGCGGCGGCGACGGCGCTCTCGTCGTCGGTGATGGGGTAGCCGACGATGGCCTCGGCCTCCGGCTGGTTGGGCGTGAGGATGGCCGCGTCACGCCAGAGTTCGGGGGAGTAGGGGCGGTCGGGGCCGGCATCCACAAAGATGGGGACATCGTGGGCGCGAGCGAGGTCGGCCGCCAGCAGCAGACACGCTTCCGGCGACTCGAAATTGAAGAGCAAGCCGTCGAGGTGGGGCAGCAGCGGGCGCAGGTTGGCTTCCAACTGCTGCGGTTTCAGAGTGAGATTGGCGCCGGGGGCGATGATGAAGGCAGTCTGGCCGTCCGGTTCCACCAACAAAACGCCGGAGCCAGTGGGCTGGTCGGGATCAGCACCGACGCCAGAGATGTCTACGCCCTCGGCCTCGAGATCGACCCGCGCCTGTTGTCCGAACCCGTCCGCTCCGGTGTTCCCGAGCAGATGCGCTCGCCCGCCCAGCCGCCTGAACGCCACCGCCGCGTTGGCGGCCTTGCCCCCGGTCATCACCTGGATACGGGGCGCGTGCATATTTTCGCCACTGGCAGGGATGCGAGGCGTCTGTACAACGATGTCGGTGACAATGGAGCCGATGATAGCGATGGTGGGGGACATGGTGCGTAGTGCGTGGAGCATTTGATTGTACTCTGCCAGCGGTGACAGGGCAATGATCGGCAGCACCTACCCCTGCCCCCAAATTGTCTCCTACCGCACTTCCCGTTACAATCCCATCATGCTCAATGCCCTCCGCAACACCCTCCAACAACTTTGGCATGGCGTCAGGTTGATCGGGCCTGGCCCCAGCCTGCGCACCGCCATCTATCCGTTGCGCCTGTCCTGGTATCAAGCACGCTTCGACCTGGACGATAGCGGCAAAGCCTTCACCCGCTCGACGCCACAGGCGTTGCGTCATCTCCTGCAAGGACTCATGACAAAAAAAACTGGTGACACCTCAATTGAATCCATCGGCGCTGTAATCGCGACCAAACGCCTG
This sequence comes from Caldilineae bacterium, assembly GCA_011176555.1. Lineage (GTDB taxonomy): Bacteria > Chloroflexota > Anaerolineae > J102 > J102 > DUEF01. The sequence goes on along the minus strand of DUEF01000291.1, from coordinate 412 downwards.
CCCAACGGCGTCGAACTGCGCTGCACGAACGGTCTTTGCACCATCGAGGCGATCACCTCGCGCATAATGCGCGTGCGCGTCGTGCGCGAGGCGGCCATGCCCCCCTATTTTTCCTACGCCACCGTGCTGGACCCGCAGGACGTTCCCCTGGACATCCAGGAAGAGGAAAAGGGCCTGACGATTTCCACGCCTGATCTGTGCTGCCATGTGCTGCGCTCACCCTTTGGCCTGCGCCTGAGCGACGCCCGGGGACGAGACGTGATGGGCGGAAGTGCGACCATCGCCTGGACACAGGAGGGAGGCCAGTTGCAGCAACGCATTCCGCCCGAGATGCAGTACTACGGTCTGGGCGAACGCGCGGTGCACTTTCCCTCCCGCGGCCATCATTTTCAACTCACCACCTGCGACCCGG
>DUEF01000290.1 GCA_011176555.1 Caldilineae bacterium | reverse complement strand
TCGCCCTTTCGTCCACACCCTCTCTCTCCTCCACGCCCACCTCCACCCCGCCCGCTGCACTCACCCCCGGCCTACAGGCTCGCATCCTCGCGCCGGCCGGGGTCAACATCCGTTCGGAGCCAACGATCAAGGCCGGACGAGCAGGCTTTTACCCCGCTGGTGCTCTGGTGCTCGTGCTCGCCGGGCCGGTGCAGGCCGATGATTATGTCTGGTGGCAGGTCGATGACGAGCACGGCAAGAGCGGCTGGGTGGCGGGCGTCAATCGCGAGGGCGAACTGTGGCTCAGCAGCGAGCTGGGCGAACCCCGCCCCGTCAATCGTCCCGTGCGCCTGGGCGACACCGTTTACGTCTCCGTCGCCGCCAACAGATCGCTCACCATTCGCTACGAACCGGGAACCAGGGGCTTCGTCGCCCGACGCGTGGTCGGCGGCACATTACTGTCCGTTCTGGAAGGCCCCGTTTTACTGGATGGCAAGCGCTGGTGGAAGGTGCGACGCCTGGATGATGGACTCACCGGCTGGGCGGCCGAGGGGGATCAAAAAACGCGCTGGCTCAAGCCGGTGGAATAAAAATGAAACCTTTCTCCAGCCCCCGACGCATGGCCGCCAACGGCGCGGGGACGCCCGTCCACTGCTCCCAGGCCAGCGCGCCCTGGTGCAAAAGCATGCCCAAGCCGTTGCTGGCCACAGCGCCTCCGGCCCGCGCCTGACGCATCAACTTGGTTTCGGGCGGATTGTACACCAGATCGTAGAGAAACTGGTCGGCATGGAAGGGGAGATCGTCGGGCCAGGGTGAGGCGTCGCTGTGTGGCGACATGCCCACCGGCGTGCAGTTGATGATGAACTTAATCTTTGCTATTTGATATTGGGTATTGGATATTGAAGATTGGAAATTAAGGATCAAAGATTCATCGCCCAGGTGTGGATGGAGATCGGCGGCGAGTTGTTCGGCTTGTTCGGGACGCCGGGCCCAGATGCGGACAGGGACGCCCGCTGAGGCCAGAGCGTAAGCCACGGCCCGGGCGCTGCCTCCCGCCCCCAGGATCAAGGCCCCGCCCTTTTGCATGTCCCCCAGCGTGATGCCTTGCTCGACCAAATCCGCCAGGAATCCCCGCGCATCGGTGTTGTCTCCAAACAAGCTGCCATCTTCCCGTACGACGATGGTGTTGACCGCGCCGAGGGCCGCGGCGGTCGAGCTCAGTTCATCCAGGTGCGGGATCACCGCCTGCTTATGGGGCACAGTGACGTTGGCGCCACGAAACCCCAGCGCCCGCAGGCCGGCCACAGCCTCACCCACCCGCTGGGGTTGAACGGGCAAGGGAACGTACACGCCCTCGATGCCGGCGGCGGCGAAAGCAGCGTTTTGCATAGCTGGCGAACGGGAATGCCCGACAGGCCACCCGATCAGTCCGGTGAGCAACATAACTTATTCCAGCTCTGCTCCCAACCTCGCCAACGTGCGCTCGAAACCGGGGAACGAATCGGGAATGCACTCGGCCCCTTCGATGGCGGTCGCGCCCTCGGCCAGCAGCCCGGCGACGGCCAGGGCCATGGCCAGGCGGTGGTCGCCATGAGAATCGACGCGTGCACCCCGCAAACGGGTGGGGCCCTGGACGATAAACCCGTCGGGCGTCTCCTCGATCTGTGCGCCCAGCTTGCGCAACTCGGTCACGGTGGTGGCGATGCGGTCGGTCTCCTTCACCCGCAACTCGGCGGCGTCTTTGATCACGGTCTCGCCGCGGGCCTGGGTGGCGATGACGGCGAAAACGGGTAGCTCGTCGATCAGGGTGACGATGTCTGTCCCGCCGACGGTCACTGAGCGAAGCTCAGAATGACGTACGTGCAGATCGCCGACCGGTTCACCGCCGCTCTCCGACCAGTTGTCCATGCTGATGTCGGCCCCCATTTCCACCAGCAGGTCGAGCAAGCCCCGGCGGGTGGGGTTCACGCCGACGTTCGAGATAGAAACAGCGCTGTCCGGAACCGTGACGCCGGCGGCCAGCAGGAAGGCGGCGGAGGAAAAATCGCCGGGAATGGTCAGATCGAGAGGATGTAAGGGCTGTTTGGGCGGTTCGGAAGTGATCACGGGCCCTCTGCGGGTGATGGGCGCGCCCATCGCCAGCAACATGCGTTCGGTGTGGTCGCGGGCCGGGCCTGGTTCCCGCACGACTACCAGTCCCTTGCTGTAAAAACCGGCCAATAACAGGCTAGATTTCACCTGGGCGCTGGCGACGGGCATCTGATAGTCGATCCCTGTCAGCCGCCTCCCCCGGATCGACAACGGCAGCAGCCTGCCCCTGTCCCGACCGGCGATGTCGGCCCCCATCATCCGTAACGGCTCCACCACCCGCCCCATCGGCCGTTTGCGCAATTGTTCGCTGCCGGCCAGCACACTGTGAAAGTCCTGGCCCGCCAACAAACCGGTGAGCAGGCGAGCAGTGGTGCCGCTGTTCACGCAATCGATGACTGTTTCCGGTTCGTGCAGGCCACCCAACCCACGGCCATGAATCAGCCATTCGCCGGGCTGTGGCTCTTCCACCTGAATGCCCAGGGTGCGCACCGCCGCCAAGGTGGCGCGGCAATCCCCGCTATCCAAATAGTTGCGAACGCGACTGACGCCCAGGGCGATGCCGCCAAAAAGGAGTGAGCGGTGGGTGATGGATTTGTCAGCGGGGACGGTGGTGTGACCGAGCAAAGGGCCGGGTGAAATGATGAGGGTGGACATGGCGGAGGTCGGGAGTCAGAGAACGGAGGTCGATAGGGACGAG
>DUEF01000029.1 GCA_011176555.1 Caldilineae bacterium | reverse complement strand
GGGCAAGGAATGGGGTGGGCGGGCCGTCTCGGCGTGACGCGTCGCCCGACCCGCCTTCATCGCTCCGGCCTGCCTCCCTGTCCTCGCGCGCCCTCGCGCCCGCGCGCATCATGCGCGGGGGCGCGAGGCTATCGAGGTTCTTATGGAAAAACGGCACGAATTCTTGTGCTAAAACAATTCCCCCGCCCTTATAGCCAGAAGGAGAACCACAAATACAAAAAGCTCAACAAGCAAGAAAAGAACTCCTATGACTCTAAAGAATAATATTCGGAACTCAAAACTCTCAGGTTCTACAATAGCACGTCGAACTGTTCTACTATCATATAGACCCGGAAGACGATCAAAATCTTCATCACTTAGGTTTAAGAAATTTTTGTACATGAACAAGGTTACTTTTCCCCATAGCCGCATAAGAAATTTGGGTGCAAACAGAAAAATCAATCCCATCGCGAGACCTATGACTTGTGGCAACAACCACACAGCATCTTTTATCATCAGTCATCTCCCTCTAGGTGGTTTTGTGCCTGTTAAAGCATACAGATTAAATCTCACCGGGCTCAACCAGGTGTAAGTTGCTCCTCCATGAGCTTCTGTACCAGGGAATGGTGCTACATCTGCACCAACTCCCAAACTGTATTGCACACCGGTGATCAGTTCACCATCATCTGATTTGCCCTGTACTACATCGACTCCGGCCATTGGTCCAAATGCAGTACTTCCGCCTTCAGCGGTGAAATATGCTCCCAATTCATTTACATTCTCAGCATCAGTCGTAGTGACACTCAACGTTATACTGCCTGTTGTTCCAGCCATGCCCCCACCGCCTATGCCAAAACTACCAAGAACTACGTCTCCCTCTTGATCAATATGGATGAACCCTACTTCTGCTTGACCATACATGCCGGCTCCACCCGTAAGATTGGCAGTTATGCTAACCGTACCTTCTTCAGGTACAAACATATCCACCTTGCTTTCTTCCCAAGTACGAGGACGGCCTGGTTTCATCGTCGGCCCATAAGCAACAGCAAAATAGTTAAATCTCACGTACTCATCGGCATCGTCATAGTCGTCCCCGCTTAATGCGGCGTGCCCGCTCGGGTCAGTATACCGCAGCGGATTGTTGTTGGCGCACGCATACCTGTTCAGCGCCTGCGGATTCCCCGGCTCGGGCACAATCGTGTCCGGCTGGATAAAGCGGCCCAACGCCGGATCATACCAGCGGCTGCGATACCAGTACAGGCCTGTGACGCTGTCCCAGCGCTGGCCGGTGTAGCGATAGCTGGTCTTGGGCGCACCCCACTTGTAGCGCCATACGCCGTAGGGATAGTAGCGTAGTTCGCCTACCCGGCCCCCGGTGCGGCCGGTGGTCAGCGCCGTGCTGCCCAGATGGTCGCTCAGCAGGAAGTACAGCGCGCCGTCTACGCTCTCGGCCACGCGCGCACCGCCGATGCTGTAGTACTTGCGTATCGATGCCCCCACCTTTTCGTAGTGGTCGCCCACGAAGATGCGCGTGTAGGCGCTTTGCGTTTCCTGCACGCCGGTCTTGCGACCGAGGGGGGCGTAGCTGATGCTGGTGGGCACGGTGGGGATGCCGGGAAGATGGTTGCGAAGCGATGAGTGGCGGGGTGCTGTTGGAGATTGTAGCAAAGGGCGGGGGCGGGGGCAAGGGAAGTGGCGAGCGCTCCCGCCGGGCGTATCATCCCTCGCGCGGCTAGCGTTCGCCCACGCATTATGCTCAGGCGTGGGCGAACTTGGGGAATTATTATAGAACCATGTACCCCCAAATAAGAATCCCAAGAATTGAAACCATCATCACAAATAGTGCATACGTTTTGACTTGTCGGTGAGTAAGACACGGCTTGCCTTCACCATCAAACTCAGTCAGTCCAACAAATCGATTATACAACCAACGGTAGAGAAATTTATCCGGTGTCAGTATCTCGGGATTCCTAAATAATCGAAGACTCCACAGAAATAGTGTAAAAGAAAACACCATCATCACGACATCTGTAAAATTCAGCTGTATTTTTGAAAAAAAGATATACGTCTCTCTCATACTACGGACCGATGTAGATATTCTTGTGAAATTGATAGCCAATGTAGGCAGCGTCACCGGCAATAGGGACAAAACCCACTGCATCCCAAAAAACAGCTTCACCTGTGTCACTAACTAAAAATTCATCTCGGTTTATCGACTCGATAACCTTTAGTCCATCTATGGTTAGAAATGTCAAATCAAGAACAGTTGCACCTGTTTTCCCGAAGTCAACAATAAACCCCGCTGTGCCACCACTTGCAATGTCGAGAGCTATCCCTGCTCCGGCCACTGCAACGCCACCCCAATCCACGCCTTTATCCACGACATGAATGTGCACGCGATTCGCCATGTATCCGCCGTTCCGACGATAAATGGCGCTCCCTCCTAATTCTCGCCCGATCTCCCCCAAGAGTCCAGCATCCACCATCGCATCACTCCCTTGCAATTTCAGCATCAAGCGTCCTTTTTACTCTGAAAACTTGCCCGACAGCAACCCAAAGCTCTCCCACCACCCTTCTTCGGTGTCCATAATCTTCTCCACACCCGCGGCGTCTCCCAATTCGGCCTGCCGCAGCACTTCCAAAAAGCCCCAAGCGCCAGCAAACCGCCCCGTTTCAAACATCGCCAGCACCGCATCCCAGTTGTCTGCGCCAAGATACTGCATGATTTCGTCCTCCGTGAAAAATCCCGTCGGGTCCGTATACCGCAACGGATTGTTGCGCACATACGCGTAGCGGTTCAGGCTCTGCGGGTCGCCGGGGTCGGGCACAATGGTGTCCGGCTGGATGAAGCAGGCGAGCGAGCCGATACGTTTGTCCATATCCAGGGTGTAGCGAACGTCTACGGGCAGGCGTTTGCCATCGACCTCCTGCCAGGCCTGGGGCGCTTGCTCCCGGAGGGGCGGGAAGTCGACGGTTTTCACGGGGCCGGTTTGTTTGGGAATGATCATCAAATCGCCGCTGTCTTTATCGAGCTCGACCGATTCCACATCCTTGTAGCGCCAGCGAATCTGCGTGGGATCGGCTTTGGGCGCGAGCAGGTAGGTTCCTTTCAGATATGCGCCTGCACTATCGTAGCGCAGATCGATGCCCTCGTACAAATGCCGGTTCCTGTTGTTTGACCGGCAGGCTCAAACAGGATCAGAACGCCGTCGATGTCGCGGTGCGGCCTGCAACATGACAGCCACGCCGTATGAAATCGACACCCCCTGAGCCCAAAAGAGTGCCGAGTCTAGACCTGTTCGACGCTTCGTGCTAAACTGAATCGTCACACTCCGACCACAACCCATTCCGCAATCGACAATCCGCATCCCCTCATGCCCTCCTCCCCCATCATCGTCCTCAGTTTCGGGCGCTCAGGCTCCACCTGGGTTTCCGACATCATCTCCAAATCGCTCGGCGGCCTGCTCCTTTTCGAGCCGCTCCACCCCGAGACCTGCTCTTTCGCCGCGGAAATCTGCTACGGCGATGCGGCCGATCCGGCAATGAGCGAGCGCCTGGCGGGGCTGCTGGCGGGGATTCTGGCCAAGCAAGACCGCAACCGCTGGCTTTTGCGCAACCACCTCTTCAGCCCCCTGGAGGAGGTGAGCCAGACCTTCGTGGATACGGTGTGGGACGAATGCGAGATCCTGGGTTTCAAGGAGATTCGCGCGACCTTCCTCATCGACTGGCTGCTGGCGCATCTCCACGCCCGCATCGTCTACCTGGTTCGTCATCCTTACGCGGTGATCGCTTCCTTGCACCGCCGCCGGAACTTCTGGAATGAATTCGGATTCGCGCGGCACTGGCGCCTGTTTCAGGAGCGCGTTTTGCTCAATCCCCGCCATCAGGCGCTCCTCCAGCCCTATCAACCCATCATCGCCGCGGCCCAGACGCAGACCGAGCGCGAAACGGTGATGTGGGCGGCCACGCACAAAATCGCCAGCGCCGACCTGGCCAGGCACGGGCTGCCCATCTTCCACTACGAAGATTTTTACGAGAAGCCTTTCCCCACCACCCGCGCCTTGCTCAGCTATCTCGGCCACGACGCCAGCATTCACCCCGCCCATATTTTCGTGCCCTCGATGACCACCATCCGCACGGTGCACGGCCTCAGCGCCTCCGAATCGGATTACTCGCGCAAAGGATTGGCCATTTTCTGGCAGGACATCCTCTCCCCAACCAATCTCCGCGTCATCGGCGAGATCGTACAAGCCTTCGATATTCACGATTACGACGGTCGCTTGTGGGCCTGAGCCCAACGCAACACGCCAAACCACCATGCCTAAAATCACCTTCATCGGCGCGGGCAGCGTCGTCTTCGCCAAAAACCTGCTGGGCGACATCCTCAGCTTCGCTGAATTGGGCGAATCGACCATCGTCTTGCACGATATCGACGCGGCCCGCCTGCGCACCACCGAGATCGTCGCCCACAAAATCGCCCGGGCGCTGGATGTGAACCCGACCATCGTCGCCACCACCGACCGCCGCGCCGCCCTCGACCGCGCCGATTACGCCATCAACATGATCCAGGTGGGCGGCTACAAACCCGCCACAGTCACCGATTTCGAGATCCCCAAACGCTACGGCCTGCGTCAGACCATCGCCGACACGCTGGGCATTGGCGGCATCATGCGCGGCCTGCGCACCATCCCCGTGCTGCTGGACATGGCCCGCGACATGGAGGAACTGTGTCCGGATGTGCTGCATCTCAACTACGTCAATCCCATGGCCATGAATTGTTGGGCGCTGAACCGGGCGAGTTCGATCCGGACGGTGGGGCTGTGTCACAGCGTGCAGGGCACAGCAGAGCGCCTGGCCCAGGACATCGGCGTTCCGCTCGCAGAGATCAATTACGTCTGCGCCGGCATCAATCATCTGGCGTTTTACCTGCGTTTCGAGCGCGCTGGCGAGGACTTGTACCCCCGCATCCGTGAGGTGATGGAGGCGGGAACGTATGGGAGCGGCTTTCGCGGGCTGGCCGACCATGTGCGCTACGAGATGTTGCGCCGCACCGGCTACTTCGTCACCGAATCGAGCGAGCATTTCAGCGAGTATGTGCCCTGGTTCATCAAACGCGACCGCCCCGATCTGATCGAAAAATACGAGATTCCGCTGGACGAGTACATCTTGCGCTGCGAATTGCAGAACGTCTATTGGGAGCACCAGAAGGAGCAATTCGAGCGGGCGGATGCAGCAATTTCGGTCGAGCGCAGCCAGGAGTACGGGGCACGCATCATCCACAGCCGGGAAAGCGGCGAGCCGCGGGTGATCTACGGCAATGTGCCCAACGACGGCCTGATCGACAATCTGCCGCGGGGCTGCTGCGTGGAAGTTCCCTGCCTGGTGGATAAGAACGGTGTGCAACCGACCCGGATCGGCAGCCTGCCGCCGCATCTGGCCGCGCTGATGCGCACCAACATCAACGTGCAGGAGTTGACGGTGGAGGCGGCCCTGACCGGCAAGCGCGAGCACATCTACCACGCGGCCATGCTCGACCCGCACACCGCGGCCGAACTGGATCTCGACCAGATCTGGCATCTGGTGGATGATCTGATCGAGGCCCACGGAGAGTGGCTCCCGGCATTTCGATAGTTTATTCCGTCATGTCAAACGCATGGGAGACATCTCCCGGCTGATCGAAGAGTGGGTGGGAAGCAAGGGGATGTCTCGCCTCGCTTCGACATGACGTGCGGTGAGCAAGGGAATGCGCGAAATCAGGCTGACGGGGCGTTTTCGAGCAAAACAGGCATTGTCAGAGCGTCTTATTTGTGCTAAGATAGACATATTCTATTTATCCCCCTTCATCCTTATTTTCTTCATCTCATTCATTTGTTATCGGCTTTCTGGCCTCAGCACTACGCTGGCGAGTCTTACAACTGAATACTTTCATCAGGAGGTTTATGCCTTGTGAACCTCGATCGCATTTTTCGATTCATCGGACTTATTTTCTTTGCAATCATCGGTTGGCAAGTCGGCGTCATCATCACCCAGACCCAGAACCCATTTACTGATCTGTTCTCTCTGAGATACATCGTGCCTTTGACGGTGTTGGGGGCAGTGATTGGGTGGATTGTCGCGCCCTGGCTGACAACGCGTCCCGCAAAATGGGCGATGCGCAGTATTCGCAACATCCCCATCGAAGATGTCGTGGCGGGCGTGATCGGCTTGGCGTTGGGCCTTATGGTGGCGGCTTTGTTATCCATCCCTCTCGCACAGTTGCCCGATCCGTTCGGCCAGATCCTGCCCTTCGCCGCCAGTATCATCTTCGCTTATCTCGGAGCGATGATCGCTGTGCTACGGGGAGAAGATTTGGTGCGTCYGATCGGGCGACTACGACGGCAGGAGGAGGAAAAAGAGGCGGAGAGAGCAGGAACGGCCACCATCAATGGCCCCCGACCTATCTTGCTCGACACCAGCGTCATTATCGATGGGCGTATCGCCGATGTGGCGAAAACCGGCTTTCTGACCGGGCCGTTGTTGGTGCCTCGTTTTGTGTTGAACGAGTTGCAATACATCGCTGACTCGCCAGACGCGATGCGGCGTGCACGCGGACGGCGCGGCATGGAAGTGCTCGACGAACTGCAAACGCTGGAAAAACCCAAATTGGAGATCTCCGATCTCGACCCAGCCCAGGTGCGAGAGGTGGACGAAAAATTGATCGTTTTGGCGCGTGAGCATGGCTTCGGCGTTATGACCAATGATTACAACCTCAACCGGGTGGCGGCCATTCAGGGCATCAACGTGCTCAACCTGAACGAGTTGGCGAACGCTATGAAAGCGATCTACTTGCCCGGCGAGCAGATGCGCTTGCGCGTGATCCAGGAGGGCAAAGAACTGGATCAGGGCGTCGGCTACCTGGAAGATGGCACGATGGTTGTGATCGAAGGCGGCCAACGCTACATCGGACGAGAGATTAATCTAACGGTGACCAAAGTCCTGCAAACCAGCGCCGGCCGCATGATTTTCGCTGTGCCCAATTAGAAACAAGTGACAAGTCGCAGGTCGCAATCGTCACCCATTACTCGAACTAGAGAAGACCAGCTATGACTTTACGTGTCTACAACACTTTATCGCGACAAAAAGAAATCTTTGAAACCATCGAGCCGGGCGTGGTGCGCATGTATGTTTGCGGTCCCACCGTGTACGATGACGCCCACATCGGCCACGGCATGTCGTCCATTGTGTTCGACATGATCCGCCGCTACCTGGAATTCAAGGGCTACGAAGTGCGCCATGTCATGAATTTCACCGATGTGGACGACAAGATCATCAACCGCTCGCGTGAAACCGGCCAGGACGCGATGGCGCTGGCGGAGCACTACATCGAGCGCTATCAGGAGCACATGGCGGATCTGAACATCCTGCCGCCGACGGTGCTACCCCGCGTTTCCGGCACCATCGAAGAGATCATCGACATGGTGCAAACGCTGATCGACAAGGGCTACGCCTACGAATCGGATGGCGACGTCTACTTCCGGGTGCGGGTCGACGAGGATTACGGCAAGCTCAGCCGCCGCAAGATCGAGCACGCCATCAGCAGCGACCGCGAGCGTTTTGGCGACGATCTGAAAGAAGACGCCGCGGATTTCGCCCTGTGGAAAGGGCAAAAAGAGGCGGATGAACCGGCCTGGGAAAGTCCCTGGGGCCTGGGGCGTCCGGGCTGGCACATCGAATGTTCGGCTATGGCCCGGCGCTATCTGGGCGAGACCATCGACATCCACGGCGGCGGCAACGATCTCATCTTCCCGCATCACGAAAACGAAATCGCTCAGAGCGAAAGCTGCAACGCCGCGCCCATGGCCCGCTACTGGCTGCACAACGGCATGTTGGAACTGCGCGCCGAAAAGATGTCCAAGTCGCTGGGCAACATGGTCACCATCGATCAATTCCTGGCTGAGCATGAGGCCGATGTCTTTCGCCTGTTGATCCTCAGTTCCCACTACCGCAAACCTCTGGCTTACGACGACGAAGTGGTGGCGCAAGCCGAGCGCGGGCTCGCTCGCCTGCACAGCGCCCTGCGCCCGGCCAGTGGTTCTGTGCTCGAAGGCCCTGCTGTCGAACGCCTGCAACTTGCCCGGGAGCAGGCGCGGAAACGCTTCGTGCAGAGCATGGATGACGATTTCAACTCGGCCGGCGCTCTGGGACATCTCTATGACCTGGTCAAAGCCATCAACAGCGCACGCGACGCCGGGGTCGGCGGTGCGCCCTTTGCCGAGGCCCAGGACACGCTGCGGGAACTGGCCGGCATTTTGGGATTGCGCCTGGACGAAGCCAGCGCCGTCGCTTCCGATGCAGCGCCCTTTATCGACCTGCTCCTTGAAGTGCGGGCGGAAATGCGCAAGCTCAAGCAATGGGCGATGGCGGATCTGATCCGGGATCGCCTGGCGGAGCAGGGCGTGATCCTGGAAGACACCCGCGAGGGCACGACCTGGCATTGGGAAAAGTGAGCGTATTGCGTGGTGCGTTCCTTCGGCTTCGCTCAGGACAAGGTTCCGTTCGAGAGACGCCACGCAATACGCACCACGCAACACGTGAGCCATGACCAAACGATCACGCAAGAGAAAACGACAGGCCGGACGCCGTCAGCCACATTTCGATCTACTCTACGGCCGGCAGGCGGTGCGCGAGGCCCTGCGCGCCGGGCGTCGGTCATTCCACACGCTTTATCTCGTCGGCGGCATGAAGTCGTCGTCGTTGCTGGTCGAGATAGAAAAAATCGCGCGGGAAACAGGCGCGGCGGTGGAGACAGTGGAACGCCAGCAATTGGACGAGTGGCTGGGCGGCGTCAATCACCAGGGCGTAGCCCTGAAAGCCGGTTTTTACCCTTACGCCCATCTGGACGAGACCCTGGCTCTGGCCCGAACGCGTGGCCAAGACCCACTGCTGCTGTTGCTCGACCAGATTCAGGACCCGCAGAACCTGGGCACGCTGTTGCGTACGGCTGAAGCCTGCGGCGTGCACGGCGTCGTTCTACCCCGCCATCGCGCCGCCGCCGTCACCCCGGCCGTGGTCAACGCTTCGGCGGGGGCGGTGGAGCATCTGCTGGTGTGCCAGGAAACCAACCTGGTGACGACGATCAGGGCGCTGCAAGCGGAGGGCCTGTGGATTGCGGGCCTGGAGGCGCATCCCGACGCCCAACCGTTGGGCTCGGTCGATTTACGCGGGCCGCTGGGCGTGGTGGTCGGCTCCGAGGGTTACGGGTTGAGCAGGCTGGTGGGGGAAACCTGCGACTGGCTGGTGGAACTGCCGATGGCGGGGCGCATCAACTCGCTTAACGCGGCGGTGGCGGGTTCGATTTTGCTGTTCGACGTGGCGCGGCAACGGCAGGGGTGAAGCCCAGGAGCGACGCTTACCGCTCGCAGCCTGTGGCCGCCTGCATCGCTCCTGAGTTTCCGACAGCGCTATTTGATCTCGACTTCGGGCAAGGTTGGCGTGCCCGCCACGCCCCAGCGCTGCGGCTGCCGCCCATCCGAAGGGAGGGTCTGGTAAGTGGTCGGCTCCGGTTCGCCGCCCAGCGCTTCAGCCAGCGTCACCTGGTAGCGCCGGAACAGATCGGCATCCTGCACCATCTGCTCATCACCGGTCAAAGCGGCGACATGGCGCAGCCGCTCCTCCATCTGTCGGGCCAGACCCCAGGCTTCGGCATAGCGCCCCTGCTCGAACAGGCCGTCGATGCTGCGCAGCGCTGCGGCTGAGTCGGCGATGGTTACATTGCGGAGCACCTCGATGTCCTGGAGGTTGTCGAAAGCAGTGTCGCCGCCGGGACGGATAAGCGGATGGGCGCTGATCTCGCGTTGGCGTTGGCCGAATACGTCGGTGTAGGTCAGGCGCACCGCGGCCAGGGGTTTAGGCGTCCTGATCGACGAGACGCGGAATCTGGCCAACAGCACCTGACTGTCGCCAGCGCCCATGTCGAATAATTTGACCTGAGCGCCGCGGCTCGGCGGCTGACCCTCGTAACCGGTGATCGAGACCAACTCGCCGCCAGCCGACTCCAGGGTGATGGTGATGTCTCTGGCGACCTTCTCCACCAGCCCCTCCGCTTCGGTGCGGAAGACCTTGTCCATTTCATCGTAGGAATCGATGAAGTGATAAGCGCCGTGTCCCTGATGCGCCAATGTGCTCAGTAACTGGTCATCCAGGTCCACGCCCATGCCGATGGTCGAGAGATAGATGCCCTGCTCGTTGTAGGCCAGGGCGTCGGCGGCAATCCGGGTTGGATTGGTCTCGCCGCGATTGGCCCGGCCATCGGTGAGCAGGAGCACGCGGTTGTTACGGCGGATGTCGAAATGACGCTCCACTTCCTGGAAACCCAGCATCAGGCCCGCGTGCAGATTCGTCCAGCCCTCCGGTTCCAGTCGTTGGATGGTCTTGCTGATCCAGCGGCCATCTCCGACGGCCTCGGTCGGGCGCAGCACGACCGCGTCATCACTGTAGGCGACAATCGAGACGATGTCGTCGGGGCGCAAACTGTGCAGAAAGACATCCAGCGATTGTTTGAGGTAGGTCATCTTGCCGGTGTCGCCCATCGAGCCGCTCTTATCCAACACCAGGGCGAGATTCAGGGGCGTGCGTTGGCCGTCGGCCGGGCGCTGAGCTTGCAGACCGATCTGCATCCAGACCTCGCCGCCGTGGGGAGGAACCTGCGCGTTCCCCAGGCGCACATCCAGCCCCAGGGGTTGATCGGTGGGTTCCGGGAAACGCTGTTCGTAGTAGTTGAGATATTCGGCCACGCGCACGTTTTCGGCGGGCACGATGGCGCCACGGTTGATAGCGCCGCGACTGATGGCCTTGGACGAATCGGGAACTGCACCCGCACAGCCGCTGACGAGCGAGAGCAGCAAGGCGAGCAAGGCCGCTACGGGGGTGAAAGACTTCGTTCGAGTGTTCATGGCAATCTCCTTGGAGGTGATGAAAGGTGGGTGGTTTTGCCCCCATGTTTGCAAAAAAGTGGTACAATTCAAGAGCCAGATGTGTACCATTGCCTGTAACAGCCCGAAATAACCATGAAAACCTTCGCTCAATTGCTCACCGAACATAGCCGAGCCACCGGCGTCAGCGACGCGGAACTGGCGCGACACCTGGGCGTGCGGCGGCAGACCATCTTTCGCTGGAAGGAGGGCTTGACGAAGCGGCCGCGGGAGCGTCAGGACGTGTTGCGCCTGGCGGACAAGCTTCGCTTGACGCCCGCGGAGCGAGATGAACTGCTGCTGGCGGCGGGCTTTGCACCGGAGGTCGGAGGACTGAGATCGGAGATCGGAGGACAGAAGTCAGAGATCGGAGGTCGAAACCAGCGGAGTGCGCATCCCCAGATGCGCCACGAAGCGGTAGCCGCTCCCAGACGCCGTTTCTCCTGGTGGTGGCTGATTCCCGCCCTGTTAGCGCTGGTGCTCGCACTTTTTGTGTTGGCCCGGCCGGATGGCTGGCGTGAGATGGCTGTACGTTTGGGCGTCCCCGTCCCCACGCCAAAGCCGCAGGCCGCCATGCCCGTTGCCGCCGCCCCCGATGAAACCCTGATCCTGATCGCCGAATTCGCCAACTACGGCGGCGAGGCCATCGGCTACAACGTGGCCGGCCGTCTGCGCGAGGCGCTGCGCCAGGAAATGGAAGCAGCCTCCCTGGCGGATGTGCGTATCGAAACGCTTCCTCAGGTTGTCAC
>DUEF01000289.1 GCA_011176555.1 Caldilineae bacterium | reverse complement strand
GGTCCCGGCCAGTGCGTTGCCTGCTCACCCGCTCGTCAACACTGAACCCGACCAGCGTTTGCGCCATGCCCGCGGCCAATCCCTGCCCGACTGGGTGGCGCTGCGTTTTGGCGAGATCGAACGCTTTCCCGATGGCGTCGCTTATCCGACATCGGAGGACGAAGTGGCGCAGATCATCGCTTACGGGCAGGAGATCGGGGCCGGGATCATCCCCTACGGCGGGGGCAGCAGTGTGGTCGGGCACATCAACCCCACGATCGGTGACCAGCCCATCCTCACCGTGGACATGAGCCGATTGTCCCGACTACAAGAACTCGACGAGACCGACCGCCTGGCGACGTTTGGCGCAGGGGTGAGCGGCCCGCACATCGAGGCGCAGTTGCGGGCGCAGGGCTACACGCTGGGGCATTTCCCGCAGTCATTCGAGTATTCGACCCTGGGCGGGTGGATCGCCACCCGGTCGAGCGGCCAGCAGTCGATCTTTTACGGACGCATCGAGGATCTGTTTGCGGGCGGGCGTCTCATCTCCCCGGCCGGCAAGCTCGATCTGCCTCCTTTCCCCGCCAGTGCTGCCGGGCCCGACCTGCGGCAACTGCTGCTGGGCTCAGAAGGACGGCTGGGCGTCATCACCACTGCCACCGTGCGCATCCGCCCCCTGCCCGAGCAAGAGGATTTCCACGCCGCCTTCTTCCCGGACTGGCCTCGGGCCGTGGTCGCGGTGCGTGAGATCGTGCAGGCGGGCATTCCCATCTCCATGCTGCGCCTGAGCGACGCCGAGGAGACCGAAACCACCCTGATCCTGGCGGGCCGCGGCCGTCTGCTCCGCATAGCCGAGCGGGGGCTGCGGGCCAGAGGACTGCGAGAAGGCAAATGTTTGCTCCTGTTCGGCGTCACCGGCAACAGCAAACAGGTCAAACAGGCTCGAAACGAGACGCTGGACGTGGTTGGGGCCCACAACGGCGTACATGTGGGACGCATCATGGGCAACGAGTGGCGCAAGAACCGCTTCCGCACGCCGTATTTGCGCAACACCCTGTGGGAAGCGGGTTACGCCATCGACACCCTGGAGACGGCTGTGCCCTGGAGCGCCATCCATGTCACGAAAAACGCCATCCTGCAGGTGCTGCGCCAGGGCCTGGAGGCGCAAAACGAACGCGTCCACGCTTTCGGCCATCTCTCGCATCTGTATCCGACTGGAGCCGGCATCTACATCACGCTCATCTTCCGCATCGCCCCCAGCGCGGCCGAGACTCTGGCGCGCTGGCGCATCCTCAAACAGGCCGCCAGCGAGGTCATCGTCGAGCACGGAGGAACGATCAGTCACCAGCACGGCGTCGGCGTAGATCACGCGCCCTATCTGGCCGCGGAAAAGGGTGAATTGGGCCTGCAAGCGCTGGCCGATGTCGCCAGCCGTTTCGACCCGGACGGCATGATGAATCCGGGGAAGCTGTTGCTTTCGTAGATCGGTAAACCGGGAAACCTGTAAACCGGAAAACCGGGAAAACCCAGCTATCTACTGAACGTCATTGACAATTGACCGTTACCCATTGACAATTGACCATTATCATGTCTACTTACCACTCCCCCTGGCCGCCAACCTGGCGCGCGGACGCCTGGTCGAGATTAGACGAACGCTGGGACATCATCGTCATCGGCGGGGGTATCACCGGGGCCGGGATTTTGGCGCTGGCTGCGCGCATGGGTTTGCGCGTCCTGCTGCTCGAACAAAACGATTTCGCTTCCGGCACCTCCAGCCGCTCCTCGAAACTGGTGCACGGCGGGCTGCGCTATCTCAAGCAGATGCAGTTGCGGCTCACGCGGGAGAGCGTGAAGGAACGTCAACGCCTGCTGGAAGAGGCTCCGGGCCTCGTTCTGCCCATGAATTTCGTCTATCCGGTGTACGAGGGCATGAGTCCCAGCGCCTGGCTGATCGATTTCGGGCTCAACATGTACACGCACATGGCGTCCGAGGCCGGCGGTTATCGGGAGTTGGAGCCGGTGGATTTCCTGATGCTGGCGCCGGGGCTCACGCACCGCCATCTGGAGCAGGGCTTTCTCTACGGCGACGCGCAGACCGACGATGCGCGTCTGGTGTTGCGGGTGCTGCACGATGGCTTGCTGGCGAGCGAGGGCAGGGCAACAGCCATCAACTACGCCCGGGTCACGGGATTACTGCACGCCGGGGAACAGGTCGTGGGCGTGCAGATTCAGGATAAACTCACAGGCGCGGAGGGTGAAGCCCTGGCCGCGGTGGTGATCAACGCCACCGGCGTCTGGGCCGACCGTTTGCGTAGCAAAACCGCCGTGCAAGACCATCTGCGCCCCCTGCGCGGCAGCCATCTCTTTTTTGCGGATGCGCGCTTCCCCGTGTATCAGGCCATCGCCATGCACCACCCCAACGATGGCCGCCCCGTTTTCGTCTACCCCTGGGAGGGCGTCACCCTGCTGGGCACGACCGATGTCGATTATTTGCTGCCCCTGGACGCCGAACCCGGTATCTCCCTGGCCGAGGCCGATTATCTCCTGCGGGCGGTGCAATCGCACTTCCCCGATCTGCAATTGACGCCGGACGATGTCATCTCCACGCAAGCGGGCGTGCGACCGGTGGTGGACACGGGCAAGGAAGACCCTTCAGCCGAGCACCGGGATCACGTGATCTGGTTGGAGGATGGACTGCTGACCGTGACCGGCGGCAAGCTCACCACCTTCCGCTTGATTGCGCGGGACACGCTCAAGGCCGCACACTCGGCCAGCGCCGAGATCCCCAAACCCGGCAAGAACCTGCCTGCGCTCGACCGTTGTGATCCCACCCGACCGTTATCCGGGCTCGACCGAGACGCGGCGCCCCGCCTGTGGGGTCGCTACGGCTCTGCCGCCCCCGCCCTCGTCGAAACCTCTCCCGACCTGCTGACCCCGATCAGCGGCACGCCCTACCTGTGGGCCGAATTGCTGTGGTCGATTGCCCACGAAGCCATCGTCCATCTCGACGACCTGATGCTGCGGCGCTTCCGTTTCGGCATCCTCCTGCAAGACGGCGGCCAAAGCCTGCTCCCGCACCTGAAGCCGGCCATTCAGCAGGCATTGGGCTGGGACGACGCCCACTGGTCGGAAGAAGTAAAGCGCTATCGTCACATCTGGCGGCAGGCGCATGGGCTGCCGGAGGGGTGGTGATGGGTAATCAACTCGGTCTTGCTCCATTCGACGCCAGCGATTATCTGGACAGTGACGAAGTTATCGCCGAATATCTCACACCATCAATTTCTTCCTCTATTCTGCTCTTATAACACTCATCAAACCCCACTCCTGGCACTCCCATTATTCACCACCCGTTTGGCATTTTCTTTGTCCATCCGTATCCATATAGCCACATCTTTGGTATACCGCGGATATCCATGATAAGCGACAGCATACCCTCCTATCACCAGATAACGCACTTCATTGGCGTTTAACAATCGAAAGAACTCTCTGAAATCTGGGTTGAGAATCATATTTCCACCAGTTATATTCCTGACGAATCTGTTCCAATGTCAGCAACCGTTTTTCCGGCGGCTGTGATTGCCAGTAAGCAAAATCTGACCCTTGCTCCTGTAATTTTACCTTCTTGTAAACCTTCGCCACGGATCGTTTTTTATTCATAGTTCACATCCACCGGTGCCTGATAGACATCAAGACATTATCAATATTACGGCAAAGATATGATACCATTTTTGCCTTCATCGACAAAGTTTTGATGCCATCTACCCCATCCCC
>DUEF01000288.1 GCA_011176555.1 Caldilineae bacterium | reverse complement strand
TGCGCT
The DNA here is from genome assembly GCA_011176555.1 of Caldilineae bacterium. Taxonomy (GTDB): domain Bacteria; phylum Chloroflexota; class Anaerolineae; order J102; family J102; genus DUEF01. The sequence continues at coordinate 6,776 of DUEF01000288.1, read as the reverse complement.
GGTCTTCCGCCCTGGCGCAGGCCGCCCAGTCCCATGCCGAAGAGTGCAGAGATCGTGACCAGTGCAGTCACATCGGCGCGGATGGCTCTGTCCTGGAAGAGCGTTTACTGCGGGTGGGCTATCAGGCGAGATGGGCGGGCGAGAACTGGGTTTTTGTCCGCTTCCCGGAAGAAGCGCTGATCTGGTGGTACGATGAGCCGCCTGGCAACGCGCCGCACCGCAAAAACCTGCTTTCCTCCCATTACACCGAAATCGGCATCGGCATGGCCCAGAATCGTTGGAACATGTGGTATGTCGTCGCTGATTTTGGCGGCAACGAATGATGGTGGATAATACGGCATGGTGCATTTGCGGCAACCATGATCTCGACAAATCATCACGGGCTTTCCTAAGCCGTGATATTGGATATTAGGTATTGGGTATTCGTATTTCGCTGGGAACAGGAGAATTATCCAGTACCCAATATCCAATACCTGGCCCACACACCGCTCTCGGAGTTTCTCATGCTCATCACAAACGGACGCGTTCTAACCTTCGGGGATAATCCCCAACTCATCGAAAACGGCGCAGTGCTCATCGACGGCGATGCCATCGTGGCGGTGGGAGATAGCCAAACGCTGGAGAACCAGCACCCAGAGGTCGAGCGCCTGGACGCCCGCGGCATGTTGGTGATGCCCGGCATGATCTGCTCCCACACCCATTTCTACGGCGCGTTCGCCCGCGGCATGTACATCCCGGGGCCGCCCATGAAGGACTTTCGCGAAATCCTCGACCGTTTGTGGTGGCCGCTCGACCGCGCGCTCGACGCCGAGGGCGTTCGTTACTCCGCGCTGGGGCCGCTGATCGACGCCATCCGCTACGGAACCACCACCCTCAACGATCACCATGCCAGCAATCGCTTCATCGATGGCTCGCTGGACGTGATCGCCGAGGCGGTGGAAGAATCGGGCCTGCGCGCCTGCCTCTGCTACGAAGTCACCGACCGCGACGGCCCGGGCGTGACCGACGCCAGCATCCGCGAAAATGTGCGTTTCATCAAAAAAATGCAGGCCGAGCAGAATCCCCGCCTGGCCGCGACCTTTGGCATGCACGCCGCGCTCACGCTCAGCGACGAAACCCTGGAGCGCTGTGTGGATGAAGCGGAACGAATCGGCCACCGCGGTTTCCACATCCACGCGGCCGAGGGAACCGCCGACCGCGAGCACTCGTTGGCGACGTATGGCCTGCGCACCATCGACCGTCTGGCCCAGCGCGGCATTCTCGGCCCCAACACCATCGTCGGCCACGCCATCGACGTCGATGCCTGGGAGATGGCGCTGTTACGCGACACCGAGACCTGGGTCAGCCACCAGCCCCGCTCCAACATGAACAACGGCGTTGGCGTCGTCGATGTGCCGACGATGCTGCGCGGGGGCATGAAACTGGTGTTGGGCAACGATGGCTTCCAAAACGATATGTTCGAGGAAATGCGGGTCGCCTACCTGCTGCACAAAGTCGCGCGCTACGACCCCCGCATCCTGCCCGCCGACCAGCTCCTTAGCTTCGCTACCGCCAACAATGCCGCCCTCGCCCAACAGTTTTTCTCCCGGCCCCTGGGCCGCCTGGAAGCAGGCGCGGCCGCCGACATCATCCTGGTGGATTACGACCCGCCCACCCCGCTTTCTATCGACAACTTCCCCTGGCACATCATCTTCGGCTTCGATGGCCGTAAAGTGGACACCACCATCGCCAGTGGTCGCGTGCTTATGCGCGACCGCGAGATCCTGCATTTGGATGTCGAGCGCATCACCGCCCGCAGCCGCGAGGTCGCTCAGGCCACGTGGGAGCGGTTTTGGGCGCAGTAGCAATGTGTGCGATATGCGTTAATTTTTATGAACATGGATACGGGAACACGGATTTTTTCATTTTTCTATCTGTGTTTCTTACTTCGGCTTCGCTCAGCACAGGCCTATCCGTGTTTACAATTCTTTTTGGTTGTGGCTACGCCATCTTACGTTGTACGTTCCTCCATCGCCGCTTCGATCGCCCGCAAATAACCATCCGCCACCGCTTCTGGATGGTAGCGCTGGCGGGCGTGACGGGCGGCGTTCCGGCCCAGTCCCGCGGCGTGCTCGGGGTCGGCTAGCAGCTTTTGCAGGCCGTCGGCGATCATCGTCACATCACCGGCTTCAGCGAGATAGCCGGTCACGCCTGGCTCGACCATATCGCTGAGCCCGCCCACCCGCGTCGCCACCACCGGCCGGCTGCACGCCATCGCCTCGGCCACGACCATCGGCGCGTGCTCCTCGTATGAGGTCAGCACCAGGGCCTGGGCGCGGCCCAACGCCCGCTTGATGCCAGACTGGGAGAGCAACCCCGAAAACTCAATCGCCGCGCCCAGGGGCTCCGCCTGAACACGCAGGCGCTCGGCATATTGCTCATCTTTGGCCGGTCCGACGATTTCCAACGTGAGGTCGGGATAGTCAGGCAAGAGGCGGGCCACCGCGGCAATGGCGACCTCAACGCCTTTGCGCGAGGTGAGGTTGCCCACCAGGAGCAGCCGGTGGGGTTCGGGCGAGGGGCCGGGTTCAAAAAACAGGGGGGAGATGGGGTTGTTGACGCGATGAAATATAGCTGATGTGCGAGCCTGGAAAGTCTTGATCACATGGTCGGAAATGGCGATGAGATGGCGGGCGCGACGCAGCGTCTGGCGTAGGAGCCACACTTCCCACAGGGTCGCCGTCCGCGTGAACACGCCGCGCCGGGTCCAAAACTCGTTGGCGGGGAAGCCATGAATCGTGTGCACGGTGGGGATGGCGCTGTCGAAGGCGACCAGTGCATATTCAGGCTGATGGGTGGAGATGGCGTCCGGAGCGATCTCGCGCAACAACGGCTCCAGGCGCTGTTTCGTTCGCATCATGTTGGGAACAAGTCGCTGTTCATTCGCCTGAAGATTGTGCATGGTGAAGCCATCACCTGCCACCGCGCCGTCGGGGATGCCGCGCCGGTGCTGGATGAGATGCAATTCGATATCGTCCCGCGCCGCATAAACATCTCGCAGGTTGGCGATGACGCTTTGCACGCCACCTTGGGGCGGACTATCGACAGGGAAATGACCGAGAATGGCGAGACGGAACATGGCGAATGGGCGAGGTAGGGGCGTCCGGCCGGACGCCCAACGATTTAGACCGTTGATTGTTCATAAACCGCGAGCGTCTTATCGACAATGCGCTCAAGGCGATAGCGTTCGGCCGCGAAACGGGCATTTTGCCCCCAGACGCCGGTCTGCGCCGGGTCGCGCAAACACTGGTCGAGAGCCGAAGCCAGGGCGACAGGATCATCGGGGGGAACCAGGAGTCCTGTCTGGCCAGGCTCGACCATATCCGGAACCCCGCCCGTACGCGTCGCCACCACCGGACATCCTGTGGCCAACGACTCGGCGACGGCGACAGGCGCTGTCTCCTGGCGGGCGGCTAACACAGACGCCTGCGCTCGTGAGAACTCCTCTAAAAGGTCGGCATGGGACAAATTACCAAGAAAATGCACGCGCGCTTCCAAGTTTGCATTGGCGACCAGCCTCCGGCAATGCGCGACGTAATCGGGCGCCGTCGTGATTTCGCCAGCAAGACGCAACTGGGCCTGGGGATAGACGGCAGCGACGCGCCCGAAAGCCGAAATCAGTGCATCGACGCCTTTGCGCGGGATGATTCTGGCAGCCGAGAGCAAACGTCCGACTTGAGGCCGGGGGGTGACATCGAAACAGTCGTCGTCAATCGGATTTTCGATATCCCACCAGCGAATCTGCCGGTAGCGCGCAAAGGCCCGGCGCACATACGGGCTGATGGCGATGCAGTTCTGGATGCGGCGCAGCACGCGATCCTCGAAAAAAGCGTCGTACTGCCAAGCGAGGCGCTCTTTCAACGTACTGGCGCCGCTCAGGGCGGCTTCCTGGCTGATGATGCCGTGCGCGGTGATGACGTTCGGCCACACACCATCCAGCGCCGCGGCGGCGTAGTAGCCCGTGCCATGAGCATGGATCAAATCGGGTTGAAAATCGTCGGCGATATCGAGCAACCCGCGCCGCAGTCGCCGCCGCCAGCGCAAACGGGAGCGGTGGGTTACCGGCAAGCGAAAAATCGTGATGGGGCCATCCCTGTCGACGCCAGCTCGCGATTCTACATGCGCGGCGGCCACGGCCACTTCCAACCCGGGGCGCTGGCTGAGCCCGCGCGCCAATGCATGGACGACCGCCATCACGCCGCCGGAAATGGGCTTGCCGAGGAAAGGGTAGGGGCCAAAGAGGAGGATGCGCATGGGAGGAATGGTAGGCCAGTAGAACGGGAACCCGGGCCGCTAATTCCCTGGTTTTCGGGTCTACTGTTTTTTGGTTTACCGAATTACTGAATCGTAAAGCTCGGCGAGTTGCTTGATTTGCTGTTCGATGCTGTACTTGGCGGCAGCCCGGCGTTTGCCGGCCGCGCCCAGCGCTCGCGCCTGGTCGGGATCGGCGAGTAGTTGGACGATGGCCTGGGCCTGGGCGTCAACGTCGCCCGGGGGAACGAGGAGACCGGTCTCGTTTTCGACGATGATGTCAGGGATGGCGCCGCTGCGGGCGCCGATGACCGGCAATCCTGCAGCCATGCCCTCGATCAAGGTGCGACCGAAAGGCTCGGGCAAGGTGGGAACGAAACACAAAAGGTCGGAGGCCAATAACAAGCGGGGGGCGTCCGTGCGATGCCCGGCGAAATGGATGTGATCAGCGACGCCCAGTTGTCTGGTCAGTGCCTGCAATTCCGCCGCCAGACCGCTTTCGGCGCTATCTTCGCCGCCAATGATCAAGCCGTGGGCCTGGGGCTGTTGCCGCACGACCTGCGCCATCGCCCGAATGAAAACATCCAGCCCCTTACGCCGCATGATGCGCCCCACCACCGCCACAATCCGGGCGTCTGCTTCCAGCCCGAACGCGGTGCGTACGGCCGTGCGCACGACCGGCTGCTCGAACTGCGCCAGATCGATAGCATTGGCCATGATGCATTCACGACGAAAACGGACGCCCTGGTCATGCTGGTCTTGCTGGAGCGCCCGCGAAGTGAGGATACCCGCCGCGGGAAGACGACTAAGCAAACGGTGCACATCATCGAGGGGATGGAAGGAGCGGACGGTGACGATGCTGGGGCGACGACGGCGGTACGCGGCGAGAATGCCCGGTTCAGCCAGGGGGATGGCGTCGTTCAGGTGCACGAGGTCGATGCCTTGATCTTCGATCAAGTTGGCGATGAAGGTGGCCGTGGGGCGAGAGCGTAGCCATAATCGCCGAGCCGCTGACCCCCACCGCCACGGTCTGCCCCACCAACGATGCTCTCTCAACCAGCTCGCCATACTACTCTTGCGCACCTGCTGCGTGGCCGCGCTGAAGGGAATCGCAGCGCCTTGTCCGGCGTCGTAGCTAAAAATGGGCACCTCAAGCGCCCGGACAGCGGGCAACGGCGCCACGGTGGGAGAAAGCAAAACGGTCGGGTGATAGCGCTGGCGGGGCAAATGCCGGAGAATGTGCAGGAGGCTCTGAATCGAGCCGCCAGGCATGGGCGCGAAATCGACGTAGAGAATGCGAGGGGGAGACATGATGTGGATGGTGCGTGGTGCGTTTGTTACGTGAGAACGACCGAGTCGTAACACGCAACGCGTAATACGTCAGTCTGAGCTGTTTTTCGCTTGTCCCACAACCCGTTCCAGCACTTCGAGCAAGAAGGCCAGGACGAGCGCCACCAGCAAGCTGACCAGTATACCAACCACCAACAACTGCGCCGTGCGTTTGGGCGCTTCGGAACTGGGCAGGCGCGCCGGTTCAGCAACCTGCAAATAGCCAACACTTTTTCCCTGATTCAGCTTCAACTGCGCCTCGTTAGCCTTATCCAGGAGAAAAGCATAACTTCCGTCCGCTCTGGAGACTGCCTCCACGAGTTCATCGTATTGCTGTTGCAGGCCGAGCAAGTAGATGTGTTGTTGTTGGCGTTCGTTGAGTATGCGGTCATATTCGGCGGCTGCAGAACGATAGCCACTGGCAGCGGCGCTGTATTCCGCGGCGCTACGACGTTGGGCCTGCGCCTGCGCCTGTAGGTTTTCGATGGCAGCGACCATGACAGGATCCGGCGTCGGGGTTGGCGGCGCTTGAGCGTCGGCGTCCTCACCCGCTTCAGCGGGCGTGACGGTTGCAGAGATGGCGATGGATGCCAACAAGTTCTCCGCCTTGGCGAAACTGGCATCAGCCTGGGTTTGAAATTCCTCCGCCAGGCGTTCGTTGCGCTTCGCTTCCACCAGCGTATAATCCCGATCACTTTGCAAGGATCGTCTCAGGTCTTGATAAGCGATGATCTCGCGATTGAGATCACTCACTTCATTTTCGAGCTGAAATTCTTGCAGCGCCTGCTCGGCGGCTGCCAACGTCTGCGCCTGTTCATCAACTTCGGCATTGAGGAACTCGAGCGCCACTTCGGCCGATCTGGAACGAATGTCCCGGAACGTCGTCACTGCATTTTCCGTGTGGATCGTCACCGCCTCTTGCGCCAATTTGGGGGTCGGCATTTTCAACGAGACGACGATGAAGCTTGTCTGATGGTCGGTGTCAAGGCGATCGATGAGTTCGGTGGCCGAGAGATTCAGCCCCAGATCAGCGATGGTTTTCCAGGCGACCGCAGGCAAACGCACCACATCGTAAAATTCGTCGTGCACGGCCTGCACCTGCTCGCTGGTGACGGTGGCTCCCGTCCGCGAGAACAACGAGACTTCCTGCGAATCGG
>DUEF01000287.1 GCA_011176555.1 Caldilineae bacterium | reverse complement strand
TCCGTGCTATGCTCTGGCTATGAACTCATCAAGCCTACATCAACCCTCGTATTTCGATCTTGACTGGGTGCAGAACCTGGCCCGAGAAGCAGGTCAAATGGCATTACAGCACTTTGGCCGCACCACCAACACCATCAAGCCGGACAAGACGATTGTCACAGAAGCTGATAAAGCGATTGAAACCTTTTTGGTGGAACAACTCAGCCAACGCTACCCTGAAGACGGCGTGTTGGGCGAAGAGGGAACCAGCACCCGACGCGACGCCAGACGGCAATGGGTTTTAGATCCCATCGACGGCACGGCCGCGTTCTCCGTCGGTTACCCATCCTGGTGCGTCTCCATCGGCATGTTGGAGGATGGCATCCCACGCGCCGGCGTCGTCTATCTGCCGGTTAGCGATGACATGTTCGCCGTCGATTTGACGGGCCCGGCCACGTTCAATGGCGAAGCCATCCAGGTGATGTCGTACGAACCGTTTGATAACAACAGCGGCATGTTGTGTTCCGGGGACATCCACAGTCATTGGCAGATCGATTTCCCGGGCAAAGTGCGCGCTTTGGGCTCCCTGGCCATCCATATTTGTTACGTGGCCAAGGGCAGCGCTGTCGCCAGCATCAATTCCTATTCGTCGTTGTGGGATGTGGCCGCGGCGCTGCCCATCCTGGAAAGGGCGGGTGGAACCACCACCCTGCTCGATGGTTCACCCTTGCCCTTCGCGGCGGCGTTGGATGGCTCGAAGTTCCCGCAGCCCATTGTCTCCGCGCCGCTTGCTTATCTCGACGACATCCGCAGCCGCCTGCGTTTCAGGCCCGGCGAATAGGGATCAAGGATCAAAGATTAAGGATTAATTGCCAATTGGCCCCAATCTTTAATCATTGATCTTTAATTCTGTTTACGGTTGAACCATGCACTTGCTCGTTCTCACGCCCCAATTCCCGTATCCACCCCACCAGGGCACGACGCTGCGCAATTATAATTTGCTGAAGGGGCTGGCGGAGCGCCATGTCATCGACCTTTTTAGCATGTTGGCGCCCGGCGATAAGCCTGAGCGCGGGCCGGTGCCTGAACTCGTGCGCCATCTGGTCACGGCCGAGCAGCCGGCGCGCACGATGGGGCGGCGACTGCGGGATCTGGTGACGAGCAGCAAACCCGACATGGCGCTGCGCCTGTGGGATGAAAATGCTTTCGCCGCGCTTCTTGCCCACGTGCTCGACAATCCGCCGGAAATCATCCAGGTTGAGGGCATTGAGATGGCGCCGTATGTGCTGGCGATGAAAGACACAGGCCTGCAATTGCCGCGCCTGATTTACGATGCCCACAATGCCGAAACCTTGCTCCAGCGCCGCGCTTTCCAGGCGGATTTGCGTCGGCCCTCGCGCTGGGTGGCTGCGGCCTATTCCGCGGTGCAAACCGCCAAGCTGGATCGATATGAACGGCGGCTGTTGGCCGCGGTGGATGGCGTGGCCGCAGTGAGCGTCGACGACGAACAGGTCTTGCAGAGGATGGCGCCCGGGCTCAGAACGACGGTCGTGACCAATGGCGTGGATTTGGAGGCGTACAATCCCGCTGGTTTGTACGCCAATCTCTATCAACATGCGGGCGCTAATCTGCTTTTTACGGGCAAGATGGATTTTCGCCCGAATGTCGATGGCGTGTTGTGGTTCGCCAACCAGGTGCTGCCCCGGCTGCGGGCGACGGAACTGAATCCGCATTTCTGGATCGTGGGCCGTAATCCGCACAAGCGCCTGGATGCGCTGCGCAATCGCCTTGATGTCACCGTCACCGGCGCTGTCCCCGACATCCAGCCTTACATCGCTCACGCCGATCTGTACGTGGTTCCCCTGCTCGCGGGCGGGGGCACGCGCCTGAAGATTTTGGAAGCGATGGCCATGGCCCGGCCCATTGTCTCCACTCGTTTGGGCGCGGATGGTTTTCCTGTGACGGATGGCGAGGAGTTGGCCCTGGCGGATTCGGCGGAGGATTTCGCGGCGCGCTGTGCGTCGTTGCTACGCAATCGGGCCGGGGCCAGTGAGATGGGCGAGCGAGGGCGGGCGTTCGTGGAAGCGCACTACAGTTGGGAACGCATTATTCCTAAAATGGAAGAGCTATATTAAAATACGGGAATCGGTAGACCGGTAAAATCAGGAAACCTGTAGACCGGAAAACCAGGAAATCAGGAGTTAGCAGACCCCCCTCCCACACTCCCACGCTCTCACACTCCCTTCGCACAGGAGGCAATGATGCCGCACGGATATAACGGTAAAATTTTACACATCCACCTCGACCGCATGGAACTGGAGGTGGAGACGCCGCCAGAAACGTTTTATCGCATTTATGCAGGCGGTAGCGCCCTGGGAACTTACTATCTGCTGAAACATTCGCCTGCTGGCGTCGATGCGCTGAGCCCGGAAAATACGCTTACGCTTTCGTTGAGCGTTCTCACCGGGACGCCTGTTTCCGGGCAGAGCCGCATCACGGCCACGGCCAAATCACCCCTGACCGGCGCCATCGGCGATTCGCAGGCGGGCGGATTTTTTCCGGCCGAGATGAAATTCGCCGGTTTCGATGCTTTTGTCATTCACGGCCAGGCGGAGGAGCCGGTTTATCTGTGGGTGAAGGATGGCGAAGCGGAACTGCGCCCGGCCGATCATCTCTGGGGCAAGACCACCGCTGAAGTCGAGGACATCCTCAGGGAAGAGCTTGGCGACAAGAAAATCGAGGTCATCCAGACCGGCATCGCCGGGGAAAACGGCGTGCGCTACTCGGCTTTGATGAACATGGCCACGCGCGCCAATGGCCGCACCGGCATGGGCGCGGTGATGGCGAGCAAACGGCTCAAAGCCATCGCTGTGCGCGGCTCTGTGCGTCCGACCGTGGCGGACAAGAAGGGCCTGAATGAAATTGCGCGCTGGGGCGCCAAGAATTTCCCGGATTCGGATGTGTACGGCATGGGCGTGTATGGCACGGCCGAGGTGATCATGCCGCAAAACAAGGCGGGCGGGCTGCCTACGTTCAACTGGGACAGCGGCTTTTTCGAGAAGGCCGAGGCCATTTCGGGGCAGGCCATGTCCGAGACGATCCTCAAGGAGCGCGACACGTGCTACGCCTGCACGGTGCGCTGCAAGCGCGTGGTCGAGGCGGAAACGCCTTACAAGTTGGATCCTCGCTACGGCGGCCCCGAGTACGAGACGCTTTCCACTTTTGGCTCATACTGCGGTATCGACGACCTGGAAGCCATCGCCTATGCCAGTGAGCTGTGCAATGCCTACGGCATCGACACGATTTCGTGCGGGGCGACCATTGCCTGGGCCATGGATTGTTTCGAGCAGGGTTTGATCACCACGGAGGACACCGGCGGCCTGGAATTGCGCTACGGCAATGCCGAGGCCATGGTGACGTTGGTGGAGCAGATCGCCCGCCGCCAGGGATTTGGCGATCTGCTGGCCGAGGGTTCGGCCCGCGCGGCGGAGCAGATCGGTCGGGGGACAGAAGACCTGGTCGTGACAGTGAAGAAGCAGGAATTGCCTGCGCACATGCCGCAGGTCAAGCGATCCCTGGGTCTGATTTACGCGGTCAATCCCTTTGGCGCGGATCATCAATCCAGCGAGCATGATCCCGGCTACAAGTATTATCCCGAGCGCATGGCGATGATCGGCCTGACCGATCCGCAGCCGACCAAGGTGCTGAATGAGGAGAAGGTGCATTTCGCCCTGGTCACCGAGTATCTTTACAGCGCCCTCGATTCGTACAATCTCTGCCAGTTTGTGTTTGGCCCGGCCTGGCATCTCTATGGCCCCGACCAGATGGTGGAAACGATTCGGGCGATCACCGGCTGGGATGTGGATATGGACGAGGTCTTGACCGTAGGTCAACGTCGTCTGAACCTGATGCGCGCCTTCAATGCCCGCGAGGGGTTCGGCCGCGAGGAGGACAAGTTGCCCAAGAAGCTGTCCAAAGCGCTGGTCGGCGGTCGTTCTGATGGTCTTTTCGTCACCGAGGAAGAGATCGAGCAGGCCAAGGACTGGTACTACGCCGAAGCCGGTTGGGATGTCGCCACCGGCGCACCGAAAGCGGAGACGCTGGAATCACTCAGTCTCGGCTGGGTGGCGGAGCTATTGGCCGCATGAGCGTTCACGCCAGCAGGCGTCGGCGCAGTGCGTCCAGGGTGGAAACAGGACGCGCTGCGACCGTTGTTGCAATGAAAGAGAAACCCTGGTTGTCGGGCTCCGCTCTGGCAACCAGGCGTTTTGGCGTCGAACAGGATCCTGTTTCCTGTCCTTTGCGCCTGATGATTTCAAAAGACGTTCTTCTCGCCCATACGCCGGTCGGCGCGCGTCCAGGTGCTTATCAAACGTGAACAATCGAGATAGAAGCCGGGGAAAAGGCGTTGGCCTGGTGATAATCGCCGCGGCCTGCTGGTCCACATCGGGCGTTTGGGTCAAATTCATCGTCGAAGCGAGCGGTATTTCAGCGATCGATCTGGCTTTTTGGCGGGATCTGGCGACCTTTGTCACGCTTTTGGCGGGCGTTTCGTTGATTCGTCCGTCGTTGTTACGTGTCCGCGTTCGTGATTTGCCTCTACTGGCATTGATGGGGGGGGTTGGTATGGGCGTATTTCATGTGCTGTGGAATCTATCGACGTTGAAGAATGGCGCTGCTATTGCCACGATATTGCAGTACAATTCTCCGATCATCGTCTCGGTGTTCGCCTGGCTGTTGTGGCGAGAGTCTCTGACCTGGCGCAAAATACTGGCCGTGCTATTCGCCCTGGTGGGAACGATCCTGGTCGCCTGGCCCAACGACCTGGGTGGGATCCAGGTCTCGACATCCGGGTTGCTGGTGGGGTTGGCATCGGCGGCGGCATTTAGCATTTACACGCTGGCGGGCAAGCGTTTGGCGGATACGTACAATTCTTGGACAGTGGTGACCTACGTGTTTGCTTTCGCAACCCTTGCCTTGCTTCCCTTTGCCTTGTTCTCCAAAGGCGAAGTGAAGGTGTCCCCACTCATGCTGGGAGCTTTCGCCGGATTTGTGTTTATCCCGACCATCGGCGGTTATTTCGCCTATACGCTTAGCTTGCAGGGCTTGCAGGCCAGCGTGGCGGCGATTGTCGCCACGATCGAGGTCTTATTCGTCACGATTTGGGCGTACTTGCTGCTGGGCGAGCAATTGGATAGTTGGAAGTTCGTTGGGATGGCGCTGGTGGTGGCGGGCGTGATTTTGGTGTCGTTGCCCCGCCGCTATCGCCTGCGTCGACCAGGGGTTGAACGGATTGTTTCGTCGTGACGGATCGTGCGTTCCCGCCGCACATCGGCACGTTGGGCGAGAAATCGCTGCACGCGGCCTTGAAGCGCTGGTGCGCGCAGCCCGGAGACCAGTTCGAGGTGCAGGTGGATGACTTCGTCATCGACATCGTACGGGGCGAGTTGCTGATCGAGATTCAGACCCGGCATTTTTCGGCCATGCGCCGCAAGTTGGAGCGCCTGCTGCCCGATCATCCCGTGCGGATGATCTATCCTCTCGCCCGGGAAAAGTGGATTGTGCGGGAAGCAGAGGATGGCCGGTTCATCCATCGCCGCAAATCGCCCAAGCGCGGCCGCATCGAGGATGTTTTCCGCGAGCTGGTGCGCATTCCCGACCTTTTGACGCATCCCCATCTGACGCTGGAAGTGCTGTTCACGCAGGAAGAGGCGATCTGGCGGGACGATGGCAAAGGCAGTTGGCGGCGCAAGCGTTGGAGCATCCACGACCGCCGCTTGTTGGCCGTGGTGGACAACGCCATCTTCGCCAACCCCGCCGACTATCTGGCCCTCCTGCCGTCTGACTTGCCCCGGCCCTTCACAAACCGAGACCTGGCCACTGCCCTCGCCCTGCGTCTTAACCTCGCGCAGAAGATGACCTACACCTTGCGCAAGGCCGAGCTCCTGGCCGTGGCCGGCAAGCGGGGAAATGCGTTGTTGTTTGAGCGTGTTGTTATCTCACATCGCTAAGTGTAACCTTTGAGGTTGCAATTTGTACTGGATTGGGTTACAATACAGCCATGATCAGGAGCTTTGCTCACAAAGGACTGGACAGTTTCTATCATACCGGTAGCAAATCAGGTATTCAGGCGAAACACGCCAAACGTTTGCGGTTGATCCTCTCCAATTTGGACCAAGCCGTAAGCCCTGATGATATGGACTTGCCTGGTCTTGGCTTGCACGAGTTGAAGGGCAAGCGCAAAGGTGTTTGGGCGGTCAAGGTCAGCGGCAATTGGCGTGTGACATTTCGCTTTGAGGGCACTAATGCTGTGATCGTGAATTACGAGGATTATCATTGACGAGGTAGCACCACTATGACCATGTACAACCCTGCACATCCCGGCGAGATTCTTAAAGAGCTGATAATCGAGCCTCTAGGGATATCTGTCACCGACACGGCCCGTCATTTAGGCGTGAGTCGCAAGACACTTTCCAAAGTGCTCAATGGCCGCGGCGCCATCACGCCAGAAATGGCGTTACGCCTTGAAATGACATTTGGAAAGCCGGATGCAGCGCACTGGTTGCGACTGCAGAACGCTTTTGACCTTTGGCAAGCGCGAAAATATATCACCGATATTCACGTGTCGCCGGTAACGACTCATGCCATGTAGTCACTGGCCGGATGAATTCGGGCTCTAAGGACTTCAAGATCAAAAGAGTTCTTCGATGAGACGATGTTAGCCGCCATCGAATTGTCACAAGAAGCTGATCGGTTGGTTTGAAACCGAGCGGTGGGGCGATTTGAGCGTACTTTTGGGGAACAAATCAATATCTATAAGCAAATATTCTTAATTTTATGGCGATTAGCATGATCTAAATCATGGCGCGCGATGAGGAATTTGTTACACTTAGACTGTGGCATTGTAACTTACAGCCGGATGATCCGCTTGTTACAGGTCTGGCTGATGGCTTTTTCAACCTTTTAACGTTCAAAGTGGAGCGCGTCCATGGATACAACAACGATCGAATTACCGGCGATGTACGCCGACCACCACGTCAAGGAGGTGCGGCGCATCCTGCTGGCGCTGCCAGGCGTTGAAGATGTATACGCCAGCAGCAGTTTTCATGTCGCCGAAATCACGTATGACCCTGATAAGACCAGTCCCGAGGCATTGAAGACGGCGCTAGATGGGGCGGGCTATCTGGAACCATTGCCTATCGTCATCGAATCTGACGTTCCCGCCACCGAGGCCAATGGCAATCAGGTTCATTTCCGTCACACCGCCGCCTTCGAACAGACCGGCAAGACCGTCGCTTTCGGGCAAGAAGTGGCGGCCACTACACAACGACCCCTGTGGCCTTGTCCCGGCATGGGGCCTGTTCGCGCAACGGACTAGCAGGATAGTTGGATATTGGCTATCAGATATACGCAGATAGATCAATATCAACTATCCGATACCCCAAATAGGAGCAAACACATGGCTAGAAGAAAACGATTGACACCGGAAGAGCACAGCATCGATCCCGCCGCCCAACAGATGCTCATTCGGGCTGACGAATTGGGCATCGGCACCGCATTTACGCGTGTCGATGATATGGTGGCCTGTAACATCGGTGCGGCCGGGCTTTGTTGCAAAATTTGTAGCATGGGGCCCTGCCGGCTCGTGAAACCGGATGACACCGGCATTTGCGGCGCCACGATGGACACGATCCAGGCTCGCAACTTCATCCGCTCTATCGCCGCCGGCGCCGCGGCCCATTCTGACCACGGGCGAGACATGGCTTTCACACTCAAGGCCGTGGCCAACGACGAAACCGAAGGTTACGTCATCCGGGATGTGGCCAAACTGCGCGTGATTGCCAGCCACTACGACATTCCCATCGAAGGCCGTTCGCCTAAAGAAATCGCCAACGATTTGGCCGATCTCTACATCGCCCAATTTGGACAGCAGCGAGGCGAAGTCGCCTTGATCAAACGGGCGCCCAAAAAGCGACAGCAGGTGTGGAAAGAGACAGGCGTCACCCCTCGAGGCGTGGACAGAGAAGTAGTGGAGTGTCTGCATCGTACGCATATCGGCGACGACCAAGATCCTGTGCACATTTTACAACACGCCGTGCGTACCGCCCTGGCCGATGGCTGGGGTGGCAGCCTCATCGCCACGGATGTCTCGGACATTTTGTTTGGCACCCCGGCCCCCATCCTGGGCCAGGCCAATCTCGGCGTGCTCAAAGAAGACATGGTCAACGTGGTGGTGCATGGTCACGAACCCACCCTCAGTGAGATGATCGTGGCCGCTTCGCAGATGCCCGACATCATCGAATACGCCAAATCGAAAGGCGCCAAGGGCATCAACCTTTCGGGCATTTGCTGCACGGCCAACGAGATCCTCATGCGTCAGGGCATTCCCGCCGCCGGCAACTTCTTGCAGCAAGAGCTGGCCATCCTCACCGGCGCAGTCGAGGCCATGGTGGTGGATGTGCAGTGCATCATGCAGGCGTTGGTGGGACTGGCCGATAATTTCCACACCAAGATCATCACCACTTCCAAAAAGGTCAAGATCACGGGCGCAACGCACATCCAATTCGATGAGCACAAGGCGATCACCATCGCCAAACAGATCCTGCGAGTGGCCATCGACAATTACGAGAATCGCGGCGAAACCCAGATTCCGGATGAGCGCTCAGAATTGGTCCCCGGATTCTCGCACGAGTACATCAACTACATGTTGGGCGGTTCTTACCGTTCGTCCTTCCGCCCCCTCAACGACGCGGTCATGGCCGGACGCATTCGCGGCATCGCCGCCATCGTTGGCTGCAACAATCCTCGCAGCCAACACGACTACCTGCACACCTACGTGAACAAGAAGCTGTTGGAGCAGGATGTGCTCGTCGTCGAGACCGGTTGTGGGGCTATCGCCAGCGCCAAACTCGGTTACCTGTTGGGCGAGGCGGGGTTGGATGAAGTCGGGCCGGGGCTCAGAGAAGTGTGCGAGACCATCGGCATCCCGCCGGTGCTGCACATGGGTTCCTGTGTGGACAACACCCGCATTCTCACCGTTCTCACCCAGATTGTGGAAGAAGGCGGCCTGGGCGATGACATCGACCAGATCCCGGCCGTGGGTCTCGCTCCCGAATGGATGAGCGAGAAGGCGCTCTCGATCGGCACGTACTGCATGGCTTCCGGCGCTTACGTCATCTTCGGCGGGAACTCACCCATCAGCGGTTGGCCCGGTAAACTGCCTGGCTCTGATATCGTGTCGCGGTACATCAGCGAGGGCTGGGAAGAACTGTACGGCGGCAAGATGGAGTTCATCGCCGATCCCGACGAGATGATCCGCAGAACCCTGGAGCACATTGACGAGAAGCGCGCCGCCCTTGGCCTGCCTGAATACGATCCTTCGAAATGGGGCCGCAGCGGCGACGTCCGCATGATTGATCTCAACGAACTGCCCCTGGCCAAACGCAGGGCCGCACTATATGGCGTGCCCGCCAAATAGAACGTGTCGCGTGTTTCGTGTTGCGTGATGGGTTGAACGCTATCAACGGCGTTTTTACGCATCACGCCCCACGCACCACGCATAGGAGACAAAGATGTCAAGATACATTGCAACAAGAGCGATACGAGGCGCCAACCATCTCGTTACCGAAGCTGAGGTGATGTTGAATCGAGCCCTGCAAGAAAAAGGGCCTGACACGCCGGTCGCTTTTCCCAACACCGCTTATTTTCTCCCCACCATCTATGGCATGACGGGCGTCGAGGTGACGAAACTCGGCGATTTGCCCCCTGTGCTTGAGCACGCCCGTCAATTACTGCATCCCGTGCCCGCCGACAAACACTGGACACCCTATCTGGGCGAGACTTTGGATAGCGGCATGGCCACCCTCCTGGCCGCCGAAACCATCGAGGCCGTGCGTTTCGTCTACGGCCTGCAACCGGAACCCTACCCGGGCTTCGAGTTGGCCGGGGGCACAGATTACGGGACGAATGGCAATGGCGGCGTGGGACATTTGAACGGTCCCATCGACGACATCCAGCTTCGTTCCTGGGGCATCCAGTTGGTGGATGGACGCATGCCCGGCTTCGCCGCCATCGTCGGCGCGGCCAAATCCAACGAAGCCGCTGTGCATATCGTGCGGGAACTGCAAAAACGCAACATCCTCACTTTCCTCTCTGGCAATGTCAATGGTCGCAGCATCATCGACCAGTTGCAGGAGGAGGGGGTCGAACTGGGTTACGACACCTACACCGTTCCCTTCGGCACCGACACCATCAGCGCCATCTATGCGCTCGGATTCGCCACCCGCTCGGCGCTCACCTTTGGCGGGCTCAAGGCCGCCCAGGCGCGTGAAATCCTTTTGTACAACCGGGCGCGCGTGTTCGCCTTCGTGCTGGCGCTGGGCGAGGTGGATGATCTGAAGTACGCGGCCGCGGCCGGGGCTATCAACTTCGGCTTCCCTGTTATCGCCGATACGGTCATCCCCGAGATCCTGCCCACCGGCATCACTACCTACGAGCATGTGGTGAGCATGCCCTGGAACGAGATCCCGGGCAAGGATGAGCAGGAAAAGGCCGAGCGTCTGGTGCAGAAGTGCATCGAGATTCGGGGCGTCAAGATCAAAATCGCCGACGTGCCCGTACCTGTGCCTTATGGCTCCGCCTTCGAGGGCGAAGTGGTGCGCAAGGCCGATATGCGGGCCGAGTTCGGCGGCAAATACTCCCGCTGTTTCGAGTTCCTGCAGGGCGTGCCCCTGGACAGCATCTCCGACGGCGTGGTCGAATTGGTCGGCCCGGACTTCGATACGCTCGATCCGCAAGGCTCGATGGACATGGGCATCGTCGTGGAAGTGGCCGGGCGCAAGATGCAGGAAGACTTCGAGCCCGTGCTGGAGCGCCAGATCCACTACTTCATCAACGGCGCTTCTGGCATCCAGCACATCGGCCAGCGCGACATCACCTGGATCCGCATTTCCAAGGCCGCGGCCGAGAAGGGCTTCAATCTCAAGCATTTCGGCGCCATCTTGCACGCTCGCTTCCATTCTGACTTCGGCGCTATCGTCGACAAGGTGAAAGTGACCATCTACACCGATCCGGAGTTATTCACTGAGTGGCTGGCCAAAGCCCGTGAAGCGTACGATTATCGCAACAAGCGTCTGGCCGATCTCACCGATGATGCTGTGGATGAGTTCTATTCCTGCACCCTCTGCCAGAGCTTCGCTCCCAACCATGTCTGCATCGTCAGTCCCGAACGTCTGGGCCTGTGCGGCGCTTACAACTGGCTGGACTGCAAGGCTTCCTACAACATCAACCCCACCGGCCCCAACCAACCGATCAAACTGGGCAAGATACTGGACCCGAAGAAAGGCTACTGGTCCGGCACGCTCGATTACGCCAAGATCGGCTCCCACGGCGTCATCCAGGATGTCTCCATGTATTCGATCATGGAAAATCCGATGACCGCTTGCGGCTGCTTCGAGTGTATCGTCATGGTCATCCCCGAGGTGGATGGCGTGATGGTCGTCAGGCGTGAAGATGTGGGCATGACGCCCGCCGGCATGAAGTTCAGCACCCTGGCCGGCATGGCCGGCGGCGGCATCCAGACCCCCGGCGTGATGGGCGTGGGCAAGTTCTACCTGGTCAGCCCCAAGTTCATTTCCGCAGACGGCGGATTCAAGCGCGTGGTGTGGATGAGCCAGAACCTGAAGGACAGCATGGCCGCCGAGTTCCAGGTCGTGGCCGAGCGCGAGGGCATCCCCGACCTGATCGACCGCATCGCCACCGGCAACGACCTCACCGAAGTGGATGAGTTGATCGAATGGTTGAAGGAAAAAGATCATCCCGTCTTGAAGATGGGGCCCATTGGCGCCGACGTGGGCGAAGCGCCTGAAGTCGCGGCCGAGCCTGAACCCGAGCCCGAAGTCGCCGAGCCTGAACCCGATGTCGTGGCCGAGGCCGTGGCTGTGGTGGAAGCGATAGAGACCGTTCCCGAACCGGAAGCGCCCAAGGCTGAAGTGAAGCCACCAGTCGAGCCTGTTGCAGCGCCAGAACTGGCGGCCCAGAAACCACCGGTCCCGTCCGCTCCTCCGGCTCCCCCAGCGCCTCCCGCCCCGCCGATTGGGGACGCCACCGCTGCCGAACGCGCCGTGAACAGTTTGCGCCGGGCGCTTGTGGCGGCTCTGGCCGAACTGGGCGGCCTGGATGAAAGCCTGATTGCCGCCTTGCAATCGGGAAGCGGTTTACCCCCCGCCCCCCCTACTGGACCAATTCCGGCCGCCGCGCCATTGCCGACCGTCGCGCCTGAGCCCGAACCTGAACCCGAGGTGGAAGCCTTCAAAGAACCGGAACCCGATGCGAACTGGCTGCCAGCCGACGCCAAGACGGCCATCGCCACCGAATCATGGACCGGTTCTGTCAAGGAAATCACCATCGGCGCCACCGCCGCCGAAGGCGGAACCCGCACCAGCGTCGTCAAAATCGGCGGCGAAACCGCCATGCCCTTCTTGGATTTCGACGGTGACATGCCCAATGCGCCGGTCATCGCCATCGAGCTCGCCGACCGCCGGCCCGATGGCTGGTCGCCCATCCTCTACGAAACCTGGGGCGACGTGATGGACGATCCCGGCAAGTGGGCCAAAGCCGCGGAGGAAGCGGGCGCCGAGTTGCTGTACCTGCGACTCTCGCTCACCGATGCCGATGGCAACCCCAACACGCCCGAGAACGCGGTCAAGGCCGTACGCGCCGTGTTGGAAGCCAGCGGTCTGCCCCTGGTGGTGGTCGGGCCCGGCCAGGTCGAAGTCGACAACGAGTTGATGGTCCCTGTGGCCGAAGCCTTCAAGGGCGAGCGCCTGCTGTTGGGCATCTGCGAGGACAAGAACTACCGCACCATCGTGGCCACGGCCATGGCCAACGACCATCTGGTCATCGCCCGCACTGCTATGGATGTGAACCTGGCCAAGCAACTCAACATCCTGATCTCGGATATGGGTCTGCCTCTCGACCGCATCGTCATGGACCCGACCACCGGCGCTCTCGGCTACGGCTTCGAGTACGGTTACTCGGTGATGGAGCGTTTGCGCATGGCTGCCCTTCAGGGCGACGCCATGACCCAACTGCCCATGATCGTCAATCCGGGCGAAGAAGCCTGGAAGACCAAGGAATCCAAGGTCGGAGAAGGCGTCCCCGAAGAATGGGGCGACTGGCATGAACGTGCGCTCACCTGGGAGACCCTGACCTCGACCATGCTCATCGAATCCGGCGCCGATGTCGTCGTCCTCCGCCACCCCGAGGTGGTGAAGCGGACGCGCGTGGCGATTGAAGATTTGATGGAATGATACGTATTGCGTATTGCGTGTTTCGTTGAGTTGGTGGCGAGTGAGCGCACCACGAAACACGCATCACGAAACACGAAACACGAAACACGAAAACGGAGCGAAAAATGGCCCTATCAGGCATTCAAATCTACAAGCTACTGCCCCAGACCAATTGCAAGGACTGCGGTTTTCCCACCTGTCTCGCATTCGCCATGAAATTGGCGGCCAAGCAAGTGGAGTTGGCCGCTTGCCCGCACGTGAGCGAGGAATCCGCGGCCAAGCTATCGGCTGCTTCGCAACCGCCAGTGCGGCCTCTGACGATCAAGGCCAACGGCAACGAACTCAAGGTCGGGGCAGAGACGGTGCTTTTCCGCCACGAGAAGAAATTCGTCAATCACCCCGGCCTTTTCCTGCGCGTCTATGCCGATGAATCGCCCGACGCTATCAAGGCCAAGGTGCAACCGGCCGATGAGTTCGTGGTCGATTACGTCGGCATGGACTTGACCATGGATGGTTTCGCGGTGCAGGCCAACGGCAATGGCGGGGATTTTCCCGCCGCCGTGCGCGCGGTGCGCGAGGTCAGCCATCGCCCCCTGATCCTGATCGGTGGGGTGGAGGACCTGAAGGCCGGGTTAGCAGAACTGGCCGAGGGAGAGAGGCCGTTGCTATGCTGCGCCACCGCCGACAACTGGCAGGAAATGGCGGCCCTGGCCAAGGAAAACAATGCTGTTCTGGCGGCAGAGGCCAGCACGGTGGATGGGATGGTGGATTTGACCGAGAAGCTGAAGGGGGCGGGCATCAAGGACATCGTGCTCTCTCCCACCCAACGCAGTTTGAAGGGGACCCTGGTAGCCAACACCATCAGTCGCCGCATGGCCCTCAAGAAAAATTTCCGGCCCCTCGGCTATCCCATCATCAGCTACCCCGGCGATTGGGGCGACCCCGCTCGCGAGCTTGTGGCCGCGGGACAGGCCATCGCCAAATACGGCAGTTTCGTGGTGATGGATCACTTTGCGCCGGAGACCGCTTATCCCTTGTTGGTGCTGCGCGAGAACATCTACACCGACCCGCAGAAACCCATCCAGGTCACGCCCGGCATCTACGAGATCAACGATCCTTCGCCCGAAGACCCGCTGCTGGTCACCACCAACTTCTCCATCACCTACTTCAGCGTCGCCAATGAGGTGGAAGGCTCCGGCAACAGCGCCTGGATGCTGGTGACCGATGCCGAAGGCATGAGCGTGCTCACGGCTTGGGCCGCGGGCAAGTTCGACGCCGAGCGCATCGCCAAGGACGCCATTCGTTTCGGCGCTCCCGACAAGGTCAGCAACAAGCGCATCGTTCTCCCCGGCCATACCGCCGTCCTTTCCGGCGAGTTGGAGGAGGAACTGCCCGATTGGAAGGTGATGGTCGGGCCACGCGAGGCGGTGGATATTCCATCGTACATGAAGAATGTGTTGAATTAGTTTTGTCGTAGACCAGTAGACCGGAGAACAGTAAACCGGTAGGCCGGGGGCGGATATGCGTCCGGCTTTCCGGTTTACGAGTTTCTCGGTTTGCCAGATAGAACCCTTTTTCCCTTCCTTACAAAATTCTCTCTGGAGCTTACCCTACCAACCGGACAGTTTCTTCACGAATACGTCGACGCTGAAAAAGAAGAATAGCCTCGACAAGCACGATACTTGGGACAGTGATTAAATCCCATCCATCCCGTGCTCTCTTAAAAATAGTTCGTGCGCGACGAGACAGACGTTTGTCTTTACTCAGGAACCACAAAACTGGATGCGTATCTGTAACATATTTTTCATCAGAACTCTCTGGGGAAGTTAGCCCAGACCTCGCGTCGCATCTGCCGAATATCCTCAATTGAAACGTCATCACCTTTCGAAATTCCCTCAGGAAAGTGAACTGGCCTGAATGGGGGTTCTCCATTCTTTTGGGTCTGATATTTGGCAACCAGATTTTTGACGACATCGGAGAGATCACCCAGCGCCTCGTCTGGTAACAGGTCAATCGTTTGATGGAGTTCTGTTCGCTCCACAATCATTGTGCTCATGTGTCTTGTTCCTTTTATCCTGATCAGAGAATAGAAGCATTTTTGCACATGGGACTAGACCCTGCAATGGGCCCAAAACTGACTGTTATTGCGCAATACGCACCACGCCCCTATGCCCAACCACACCGTCCTCTTCGATATAACCGATAAAGCCGTTCAAGTCCCCACCGGCGCGCTGCTCTGTGAGGCCGCTTACCCGAAAAATCGTTCATAATCATCGTGATTCCCAATCCAAAACCACGTGACCGTATCTCCTTGAAAAACGCCGACGGCCCGATAGTCAAGTGAAATCCTCACCGACCAGATGTCTTCTTGCGGATTGATGCACTTGAAATGCAAAGAAGGGTGAAAAGGGTTCTGCGCCCAAAGAAAATAAGCTTTTTTAGCTTGTTTTCTGGTTGTTTTTCGCAATGTTCGGTAGGCCACCCAGAATGAAGGAAGTGTTGCCGATTTCATAACCGACTATAGTCCATGGGTTCCGATAACCCTGCGGCAATTTCTTGCTTGGCCCGACGAGCAGCTCTGATGAGCGATGCCTGACTGTTCTGGAAAGTGGTATCCCATTTTTTTTCGTCCTGGATTTCGGCCAGGTAATCCCTGATATGGTCCACAATCTGATTCTGGGTCGGCTCAGGCAGTGTTTCCATCATTTTGGTCACGGTTGTAATCGCCGCGGTAGTCATAGCAAATTGTCCTTCTGCGTAATTTGTATTTGTCAGATGCAGGTTATCTGGTAGAATTGAGTTAAGTTAGGCCTGCTTGATTTTACATGATTCTCCATGTTTATACAAGCGATTCTCGTCTAATCGGCGTCCAGGCCATTGTGTTTTACGCCTCACGATCCCATGCCCAACCACACCGTCCTCTTCGATATAACCGATAAAGCCGTTCAAGTCCCCACCGGTGCGTTGCTCTCTGACGCCGCGCATCTGGCGGGGGTCGAGCTAAACCAGCCGTGCGGGGGACAGGGCCGTTGCGGGCGCTGCGCCGTGCAGGTGACGAGCGGAAGCGTGCGAGCGCGTAGCACCTTGCGTCTGTCAGCCGAGGACGTGGCCAATGGCTATGTGCTGGGTTGCCAGGCGGTGGTGGAAGGCGATGTCACCGTGCACGTGCCGCCGCAGGAGAAGATCGAACGGCGCTTGACCACCGACCGCACCGCCGCCGAGGTGCAGGTTCCGTCCGGTTACGACCCGCTGGCGGATCAAACTGTGCGGCGGATGGCGGTGACGTTGAAACCGCCCACGATGGATGACCAGATCGATGACTGGAGCCGTCTGAAATGGACGCTGCAGCAGGAAATCGGTCGCAGCAACATCACCATTTCGTTGGCGCTTCTCCGCACCGTGGGCAAGACGTTGCGTGAGGGCGACTGGCAAGTCTCGGCCGTGCTTGATCATCCCCGCCAGGAGTGCTGCCCCGATTGCCCCGCCCGGCTGATCGATCTTCGGCCCGGCCTCACCTCTGACGACGACCCGCTCTGGGGCATCGCCGTGGACATCGGCACCACCACCGTGTCGCTGTGGCTGGTGGATTTGCTCAGCGGTCGGGTGCGGGCGCAGGTGGCCGAGTACAATCAGCAGATCTCGCGCGGCGAGGATGTCATCTCCCGCATCATCTACGCCAGCAAGGGAGATGGCGGCGAGCAATTGCGCGACCTGGTGGTGGGGACCATCAACGATCTGGTGGAACGGGCCTGCAAGCGGGTGCGGGCGAAGCCCGCCGACATCGTCAAGGCCACCATTTCCGGCAACACCACCATGATTCATCTGTTGCTGGGCTTGCCCGCGGCCAGCATCCGCCTGTCTCCCTTCGTGCCCGGCGTGAACGAAGTGCCCCTGCTCAGGGCGGACGAGGTGGGCCTGCACATCAATCCCGAAGCGAATGTGGATTGTCTGCCCGGCGTCGCCAGCTACGTGGGCGCGGACATCACGGCCGGGGTTTTGTCCTCTGGCATGGCCGATAGCGAGCAGATCACGCTCTTCCTGGATGTGGGCACAAACGGCGAGATGGTGTTGGGTTCCAGCGATTGGTTGGTGACCTGCGCCTGCTCGGCCGGGCCGGCCTTCGAGGGCGCGGGCGTAGTGGACGGTATGAGGGCCACCAGAGGAGCCATCGAGGAAGTCTGGGTGCACAGCGAGACCTACGAACCGAGTTGGCGGGTGATCGGCGCGGGCGGGCCGCGTGAGGTCAAACCCAAGGGCATCTGCGGCAGCGGCTTGATCTCGCTCATGGCCGAGTTGTTCATCACCGGCGTGCTCGACAAGCGCGGAAATGTCAACACCACGTTGGATACGCCGCGCGTACGTCAGGGCGCGCATGGTGGGGAATATGTGGTCGCCTGGGGTTCAGAAACAGAGCACGGGCGAGACATCGTGCTCACGCATGTGGATGTGGATAATCTGCTGCGCGCCAAGGCCGCCATCTATGCCGGCTTTACCATCCTGGCCGATAGTGTGGGCGTGCCCCTGGAGATGGCCGAGCGCGTGCTCATTGGCGGCTCGTTTGGCAAATACATCAATGTCGAAAAGGCGGTGCAACTTGGCTTGCTGCCCGACATGCCCTGGGAGCGCTTCCAGTTCCTGGGCAACACCTCGGTGCGCGGCGCTTATCTGGCGCTCCTCAGTCGCGAGTCCCGCGCTCATCTCCAGGACATCGCCTCGCGCATGACCTACATCGAGCTTTCGGCCGATAATCGTTTCTTCGAGGCCTTCACCTCCGCCTGTTTCCTGCCGCATACGGACATGAGTATGTTTCCGTCGGTGGCGGAAGCGTTAGCTTAAATTGCGGATTTCGGACTGCGAATTGCGGAATGTAAAGATATTTCGGATTGCGAATTTCGGATTGCGAAATGAACTGACTGTAAAAATTAGCGTAATTTCGCCAGAGGTTCTTGGTGACTCAGCGATAAAATATTCCGCAATCCGCAATTACATGACTTATGGATAAACGCGATTTAGAAAAACGAAGCAAGCAGTTTGCGTTACGGATTATCAAATTTGTTGCTTCGCTACCGGAAAATCAGATCACAAACGTGATGGGTTACCAACTGTTGAAGGCAGGAACTTCAGTCGGCGCAAACTATCGAGAAGCCAATCGCGCCGAATCCCGCAATGATTTCATCCATAAAATCGGTGTGGTCGAAAAGGAAGCCAGCGAATCGCAGTATTGGCTAGAGCTTTTCGACGAAGCCGACATCAGCGATGTCACTGAGCGACGCTGGCTACTGCAAGAATCAGGCGAACTCTTCGCCATCTTTGTCGCCTCAGGCAGAACCGCCAAAGCCAACCGCAACGCTCAACGTCGCTAAATTCCCGTTCCCCGTTCCGCATTCCGCATTCCGCATTCCGCAATCCGCATTCCGCAATCCGCAATGAACCTCACCGGCCTTCACATCCTCCTTACCTACACCTGCAACTACGAGTGTGATCACTGCTTCGTGTGGAGCGGTCCCTGGCAGACGGGTGTTTTCACCTGGCCGCGGTTGGAGGATGTGTTTCAGCAGGCCAGGGAATTGGGGACGATCGATGAAATCTATTTCGAAGGAGGCGAAGCCTTTCTTTACTACCCCTTGCTGGTTCACGCTGTCAAGTTCGCTCATGACGAGGGCTGGAAAACGGGCATCGTCAGCAATGGCTATTGGGCCACCAGCCTGGAAGACGCCCGCATCTGGTTGGAGCCATTGGCCGGGGCCGGTCTGAACGAGATCGATGTCTCCAGCGATGTTTATCACGGCGATGAGCAGCAGGAACGTTTTGCCTGGAACGCCATGTCGGCCGCCGCTGAGTTGGGCATCACCGGCGCCGCTGTCTTCACCCTGGATCCACCTCATGAGACCCGCAGCATCGATCCCCGCAACCAGGGCGAGCCTGTGACCGGCGGCGGGATTATGTTCCGAGGTCGGGCGGCGGTGAAATTGGTGGAGGGATTGCCGGGCCAGCCGTGGGAGCTATTCGACGCCTGCCCCTACGAAAACCTGGCAAGCCCGTCCCGCGTGCATCTCGACCCTTTTGGCTATCTCCACCTCTGTCAGGGCCTCTGCCTGGGCAACCTGTTCGAGCGACCGCTCAAGGACATTGTCGCTGGCTATGACCCCACTACGCACCCAATCGTGGCCGAACTACTGGCCGGAGGCCCTGCCGAGCTTGTGCGCAGGCATGGTCTGACTCCCGACCCTCGTTACGTAGACGCCTGTCATCTTTGCTACACCGCCCGCGCTCAATTGCGTTCGAAATTTCCTGATATTCTGGCGCCAAATCAAATGTACGGTCTTGCGTAGCGCGTGTTCCGTTTTCGACCACGCACCACGCAATACGCACCACGCAAAAACGCAAAACACATAATTCAAACCCATCGTGTCCACCCCAACGGAGGAGCAACACCATGTACATCATCGGCGAAAACATTCATATCATTTCCCAGGCAGTCAAAAAAGCATTGAAAGAACGTGACGCCAAATACTTCCAGGAATCGGCGGTCAAGCAAGTCGAGGCCGGCGCTCAGGCGATTGACTTGAACATGGGGCCGCGCAAAAAGGATTGGGAGGAAGTCTTTCCCTGGATGGTGAAGACAGTCGAGGCGGTGGTGGATGTGCCCCTCAGCTTCGACACCACCAACATCAACGGCATGGAGGCGGCGCTGAAAACGGTGACCAAAGCTCAACCGATCCTCAATTCCACATCCGCCGAGGCCGAACGATTGGAGAAAGTGCCCCTGTTGGCCAAGCAGTACAACACCCGTCTCATCGCCCTGACACTCACCAAATCCGGCATTCCCGTCAGCGCAGACGAGCGCGTCGGCATCGCTCTGGAGTATTTGATTCCCCGCTGTCTGGAGATCGATTTCCCCATTTCCGATCTGATCATCGATCCATTGGTGCTCACGGTTTCAGGTTGTCAGGAATACTGCCCGGAGTTGATCGGCGCGGTGCAGACGCTGCCTTTTGCCTGGGATCCGCCACCGGCCATCTCGGTGGGACTCTCCAATGTGTCCAATGCCGTGCCGCACGAAAATCGCCCGCTCATCAACCGCACTTACTGCGCGATGCTCATGGGCGCTGGTTTGCAGATGATGATCGCCGATCCGTTGGATGAGAAACTGAAGGAAACGATTCGGGTGATCGAAGAACGGGATGAAAGCACCGCGGTGGGGCGATTGTACCTGAAGATCGCTGACCGTATCGCCGCTATGGAAGAACCGCAGCCCGAAGATGTGGACATGAGCGATCCCGAGCAGGTGGCTATCTGGAAGACTGTGCAGATTTTGCTCAATAAGGTCATTTACGCCGACGGTTACTTGCAGCAATAGAATTCCACGATTCGCATTACGTCCGTATGACGTGTTGCGGGTTCCGTTCGTCCGCAATACGTAACACGCAATACGTGAAGCATGTCCGCTTCAACCGGCCATCAGTCAACATCCCCACCATCTTTCCCTCTCGTCGACCGGGTGGCGGAATTGCGCGCCGACCTGCAGGGCGCTGATCCGACCATTCTCAGCACCCGAACAGGCGCTCTCTACCGGCCGCTGGCTGATAACCGGGGCGAATTCGAGTTGGCCTTCTGGGGGCGTCCCGTCATCCTGACTTTTCCCGATTTCGTCGCGCGCGACAGCACCAGCAACGCTCCCCTGGACGTGATGTCCCAGGCGATTCTGGCCTACTACTTTCACGATTCAGATGGAACGCCGCAGGCTTATCGCTGGATCGCATTCTCGGAGTTGCCCGACGGTAATTTCTACACTCAGGCCTTCCTGGGGTACACTGGGCAGACGCTCTTACGATCCTTCGGCGATGACGCCGACGCCTTTGAAGCGGCCTTGCAGCAAGCCGGGGGCGAGCGACTCGCCTTCGCCGATGTCTCTTACGCCTTCCAGGTGTTGCCCAAAGTGGCCATGCTGGCGGCTTGCTGGCTGGGTGACGAGGATTTCCCCTCATCCTACCGCATTCTCTTCGACGCTGCGGCCGGTCATCATCTTTCCACCGATGGCTGTGCGATTCTCGGCAGCATGTTGACACGGAAGGTGATACGAAACCGTAATGCGTAAAACGTAAGCGGAGCGGGCATCTTTTACGTTTTGCGCATTACGGGTTTACACTGCACAATGTGCGTTAATCCGTGTTGCGTCGTGCGTGGTCCATTCGCTCGATACCAACTAGACGGAACACGCAATACGCACCACGCTATTTGATTCCAATTCTTTGATTACTTCCGCAGAACCCCTCCTATCCTATGAAACTAGCAATCAGCGGTAAGGGAGGCGTGGGTAAGACCACGCTCGCCGCCCTATTAGCCCAAGTCTATGCCGATGTCGGCCGCGATGTGCTGGCCGTCGATGCCGATCCTTCACCCTGTCTGGCGGGCGCGCTGGGCTTCCCGGACGAATTGCAAGAGCAACTGGCGCCGGTCTCCGAGATGGACGCGCTGATCGAAGAGCGCACCGGGGCCAAACCGGGCCAGGTGGGCGGCTTTTTCACCATCAACCCCAGGGTGGACGACATCCCCGACCGTTTCAGCGCCGAGTACCGCGGCGTGCGCCTGTTGGAAATGGGCTCGGTGGATTTGGGCGGCTCCGGCTGCATCTGCCCCGAGAGCGCCATGCTCAAGACCCTGTTCACGCATCTGTTGTTTCGCGACGACGAGGTGCTGATTCTGGACATGTACGCGGGGGTCGAGCACCTGGGCCGGGCCACGGTCGATTTTGTGGATGCCATGATCATCGTGGTGGAGCCGACCAGGCGAAGCCTGGGCACGGCCCGCCAGATCAAAAAATTGGCCAACGACATCGGCCTGACCCGCCTGTGGCTGGTGGGCAACAAAGTGCGCAACGAGGATGAAGCCGCTTTTCTACACGCCGAAACCCCCGGCATCCCTGTTCTCGGCCTGCTCCCCGCCGATCTCGCTGTGCAAGAGGCGGATCGCCTGGGTATTCCGGTGTACGATCATGCGCCGGCGCTGCGAGAGGCGGCCGAGAAGATGGCGGAACAGCTTGCGGCGTCGATTGCAGCACAAGACTGATGACTTGATCTTTCGATTCCCCTCCTCAAGCCCTAATTATTTAGGCTCTTCTGGATCTCGTGGGGTTATCGTGGGACTCGTATTGCGTAGTGCGTGTTCCGTTGGGTTGGCGCCACGCAATACGCACCACGTAACACGCATTTCTTCACGCAACTCCCT
>DUEF01000286.1 GCA_011176555.1 Caldilineae bacterium | reverse complement strand
GGGCATGGGCTTCGATGGCTCCTCGATCCGGGGTTTCCAGAGCATCGAGGCCAGCGACATGATCCTGCTGGCGGACCCGGACACGGCCATCGTCGATCCGATTCTGGAGATGCCCACCCTCAGCCTGATCTGCGACATTTACGATCCCATCACCCGCGAGCCGTACAGCCGTGATTCGCGTTATGTGGCGAAAAAGGCCGTGAACTACCTGGCGAGTTTGGGTATCGCCGACACCGCCTTCTTTGGCCCCGAAGCCGAGTTTTTCGTGTTCGATCAGATCATGTACTCGGCGGGCGAGTATTCCGCCGCCTACCAGATCGACAGCATCGAGGGCCCGTGGAACAACGAGATCTTCGGATTCGGCCACTCGGTGCCGCACAAACGGGGCTATTTCCCCACCCCGCCGCTCGATTCGCTGCAAGATCTGCGTTCCAAGATGGTGCGCACGCTCATCGATGCCGGCGTTCCTGTCGAATTGCATCACCACGAGGTGGGAACCGCAGGCCAGTGCGAGATTGATATGAAGTACGGGCCACTGGTGCAGATGGCGGATCACGTACAGCTCTACAAATACGTGGTCAAGAACGTCGCTAAGGCCGCTGGTAAGACGGTGACGTTCATGCCCAAACCGATTTACGCTGACAACGGCTCCGGCATGCACGTGCACCAGAGCCTGTGGAAGGGCGGGGAACCGCTTTTCGCCGGTGATGGTTACGCTGGGATGAGCCAGATGGGGCTGTGGTACATCGGCGGCATTCTCAAGCACATCAACGCCCTCCTGGCTTTTGTCGCTCCCACCACCAACTCCTACCGGCGGCTCGTGCCGGGGTACGAAGCTCCGGTGGTGATCGCTTACTCCGCCCGCAATCGTTCGGCCGCCTGCCGCATTCCCATGTACTCACAATCGCCCAAGGCCAAGCGCGTGGAGTTCCGCAGTCCTGACCCCACCGCCAATCCCTACCTCGCCTTCGCCGCCATGCTCATGGCCGGGCTGGACGGCATCAGGAATCAGATCGATCCGGGCGAACCCGCGGACACCGACCTGTTCGAGGAAGAAAACATCGACAAGGTCGAGATGACGGTGGCGAAGCTCAACGAGGCCCTGGACGCGCTGGAGGCGGATAGCGACTTCCTGCTCGAAGGCGGCGTGTTCACCCCCGACCTGTTCGAGGCCTACATCGAGTACAAGCGAGAGACCGAGGTCGGCCCGGTCAGCCTGCGACCGCATCCTTACGAGTTCTTGCTGTACTACAATAGTTGAGCAGATGTAAAGCGCGTCATTTCGACGACCGGAGGGAGGAGAAATCCCCTTGGCGAACTGGTTGTCTGTTCAAAAATCAACAGTGCCCCGCACCTGGCCTTTGCCTTGCGGGGTATTGTTATCTTTCGTGCCGGAGCTTGGTATAATGTCTGGTAGATGGTAATTCGACTTCCGACCTCTGACTTCTGATCTCCGACCTCTGATGCCCACCACCCCCCGTCTGTTCGACGCCCTGGCCCGTCTCAATGAGATCGGCGCGGCCATCAATAGCATCAGCGCCGGTGATGAGATCAGCATCGCCGCCACCCTGCGCCTGATCGTGGAAAGCGCCACCGAAGTCGTCCCCGGCGCGGCGGCCATGCTCTACGCGTACGACGCGCAGCGTCGGGGCTTTGATACCGGCTCGCGCGTGTGGTCGGGGGCGCTGGGCGCGCCTGTGCCGGGCGATGAGCCTCGCCCTCACGGGCTGGGAAACCTGGCTATCCGCCAGGGCCGCCGCGTGCTTTCCTACGAGGAGCCGACTTTCTCGATCAACGAGGCGAAGGCCCGGGCCGGCGCACAAACGGTCGGGTGTTTTCCGCTGGTCGTGGCCAGGCAACCGGTGGGGGTTCTCTATGTCTACCTGCACGAACAGCGGCGGTTCAGCGAGTTGGAATTGTTGATGCTGGAGAATTTTGTCAATCAGGCGGCGATGGCGGTGCACCGGGCCAGGGCTCTGACGGCCGTCAGGCGTGATCTCGAACGGAAGGAGGATGAACTCGCGCGTTTGCGTCGCGCCGACCTGCTGATCTCCTCCCGCCTGCGCCTGGAAGAGACCCTGGAGGCGATTTTGCAGATGGCGCTGGAAGTGACCGGCGCCCGCTACGGCATTTTCCGGCTCCTGGAGCGAGAAAAGGGGATGCTCGTGACCCGAGCCTGGGCGGGTGAAGATCTGGGGCGACCGGCGGTGGAGGCCTTGCCCGCCGACACCACCAACATCACCGGCTGGGTGGCGACCACGCGCAAACCCCTGGTCATCGCCGACGTGCATCAGCCGCCCTGGAACCGTTTGTACTACCCGCTCGACCACGATCTGGCGATGCGCTCCGAGTTGGTCGCGCCATTGCTGGGCGCGGGCGGTCGTCTGGAAGGCGTGCTCAACCTGGAAAGCCCGCGCGTGGGCGCTTTTTCGGAGGATGACAGCCTGCTGCTGCAATCCTTGGCCACGCAGGCGGTGATCGCCATCCAGGAGGTGCGCTTGCTGGATGCGCTGCAGGAGCTGTCGGAACGGCTTCTGAGCGATCCCCTCCAGCAGGTCTGCGACCGCCTGGTGGATCTGGCCAGCGATCTTTTGGACGCGCCGCTGAGCGCGCTGTGGCTCTTGCAAGGCGATGAGCTGGTGCTGCAATCGAGTCATGGCGGACAGGAGCGGGCGCGGCGCTTGTCCCTGGACGGCAGTCTCACCGGGATGGCCGTGTCCGAAAAAACGCTGGTGGTTGCGCGGGATGTTCGCCTGGATGACCGTTTCGCCCGTCCCGATTTGGCGCGGCGACAAGGCTGGGCGGGCGCGCTGATCGCCCCCGTCTCAGCGGATGAGGCGAGCCGGCCGCTGGGCGCGCTCAGCGTTTACGGTTTCGACGCCGCGGAGGGGGCGTTGAGCGCGTCGGATTGGGATAAGAAGGTGCTCACTTTTCTGGCCCACCATGCCGCGCTGGCGGTGCAGAACGCAAAGCGTCGGGAGGCGTTGCGCCGGGCGCAGGAGCAGCAGGCCGCGGCCGAGACTTTCGCCGCGGTGGGCGACATCGCCGCCAATTTGCTGCACCGCCTGAACAACAAGATCGGAACCATCCCCGTGCGGGTGGAGGGGATTCAGGATAAGAGCCAGGCGGCGTTGCGGGCCGACGCCTATCTCGCCAACAATCTGGCGGAGATCGAACGCAGTGCGGTGGAGGCGATGGAGGCGCTGCGGGATAGCCTGTTTTACCTGCGTCCCATTCATCTGGCCCCTGTCGATGTGGCCGCGGCCCTGGTTCAAGCTCGGGCCAGCGTCGATGTCCCGGCCGGGGTGCGTATCTCGACCGGCGGCTTGCAGGACTTGCCCCTGGTCATGGCGGGGCGGCGGCGGCTGGCGTTGGTGTTCGTCAATCTGCTGGAAAACGCCATCGCCGCCATGCAGGGTCAGGGCGAGATCAGCGTGCGGGGGGAGCAGGAGGATGGTTGGGTGCAGATCACGGTCAGCGATAGCGGCCCCGGCATCCCGCCCGAGTTGCACGACCGCATTTTCGAGTTCGATTATTCCGGAGCCGCGCGGTCATCAGGCAAGCTGGGTTTTGGCTTGTGGTGGGTGCGCACGATCATGGCTCGTTTCGGCGGCTCCATCGGCCTCGCACCCGAGTCCGAGGCGGGGGCGGCGTTCATCCTGCGGCTACCGGTGGAGGGCGCAGCATGAGCGCGGCGTCTCCGGCGGCCTTGCGCGCCCTGGTCGTGGAAGATGACCGCTCCTGGCAGGCGATCCTGGCGGAGCTGCTCCAGGACGCGGGGCTTTTTGTGGATGTGGCCGATAGTTACGCCACGGCCTTGCCGGTGCTGCGCGCGGCCGCGCATCGCGTGGCGATCGTGGATCTGTCGCTGGGCGGGGTGGATCATCACAACCGGGATGGCCTGCGCGTGCTGGCGGCGTTGCAGCAGCATGATCCCGCCTGCACGGCCGTGCTCCTGACCGGTTTCGCTACGGTGGAGATCGCGGTCAGCGCCATGAAGGAGTACGGCGCGTACACATCATTGCGCAAGGAGACGTTCCGGCGGTCGCAGTTTCGGGCGCTGTTGCGCGAGATGTTGGCGGAGGCGGGGAGCCAGGAGGTGGGAGGGCGGATCGCTATTGGGCGGAGCGAG
>DUEF01000285.1 GCA_011176555.1 Caldilineae bacterium | reverse complement strand
TGCACCGTAATCCATAACATTTACGACAACCGGAACCTCAGGAATACCTCCGGGAACGCCAGGAGTCCAATCAATGCGCCGATCGGGGGGAATTATCTCCCCGCCTGACTGCGCCTGCGAGTCGATGGACGAAACAAAAAACAAGGCGCTAAAACTGAGGACAAGAAAGATCAGGGTGAAAAACCTTTTCGTCATATCATTTCCTCGAATGCTAATAATTTAGATCGCTGCGAATCCGCGAATAACTTCTATGACGATCAAATCTCCAGATCCAGGACGCCTCCTCCCAACTATCAACCTTCTTTCACCCCGCAAACGAAGGTGAAATGGCTACTTCTGCACCCCGGCCATCCCGATATTCCTGCTTGCGTACGAAACGGATAATTGCCGTGCTAGGTCTTGAATCAACGCCCGTCGGGCCAGTTTCACCAACCAAGTCTCAGGAATGGAACCAACACCGTAATAGGCTCCGGCGATCTGCCCGCAAACAGCGGCGGTCGTGTCGGCGTCATCACCCAAGTTGGCGGCCAGCAACACAGCGTTTTGGTAACTGTCTGTCTGCCAAAAACACCACAGCGCCGCTTCCAGACTCCTCACCACGTAGCCCGACCCTTTGATTTCATCCCGGCCCTTTGCTCTGTAACCGCCCTCGGCGATGTCGCGGATGGCCGGGGCCAGATCGTTGGCCGGGAATAACGACCGATGGCCTTCGAACAAAACCTCGACCTTGGCCTCCCCCTGCAACGCCAGGGCAATCATCGCCCCAAACAGACGGCTGGCGTCCACCGCCTCCTGCGCTCCATGCGTCGTGCGCGAACTCTCACCGGCGTAGTGAACGACCTGCCGCAAATCATCGGCATAAAACATCGGCACAGGCGCCAGGCGCATGATTGAGCCATTGCCCGCCGAGTAAGGATCCGTCGATCCGCTGTAGGGTTCGCCGCTCTGTTCGAACCGGCGCAGGGCGTCCGCCACAGTATTGCCGATGTCGAAGCACTCGCCCGTACTGCTCAGGTAGCCTTCCCGCCACCAGCGCACGTAACGGCGCATTTGATCGGTCGGATCAAAGCCCCCGCGCTCGATCAGGCTTTCGGCCAGGCAAAGCGCCATCGAAGTATCGTCGGTCCACTGGCCTGGCGCCAGGCGAAAAGGCCCGCCACCAACCATGTCCGTCAATGGCTGAAAAGCGCCTCTCGGCATGAATTCGACTGTGGTTCCAACAGCATCGCCTGCAGCCAGACCTAACAAGCAACCGAGATAACGTTCTTCAGCATTGGGCGTCTGAGCACCGGTTTTCATCGATTCCCTCCATCCGTTTCGAGTGCATAACACGCCGGCCTGCGGTCGGCCAGGACGGGGATGCGGGTGCGCACTTCGTCGGCCAGCGCCAGATCGATACTGGCAGTGAGCAAAGCTTCGCTTTCGTCCGCTTCCACCACCGTCTCGCCATTGGGATCGATGATGGCGGAATGGCCGCAGAAGGCGTTATCGCGGTCGCGGCCAACGCGATTGACCGCGACGAAGTGGCATTGGTTTTCGATGGCCCGCGCCCGGATCAGGGTTCGCCAGTGCGCCAGGCGAGGATGCGGCCATTCGCTGGGGAGCAGGATCAGAGAGGCTCCGGCCAGGGCGTAGGCGCGGAAGAGTTCGGGAAAGCGCAAGTCGTAGCAGATTGCCAGGCCGGTCTTGCCCCAGGGCAGGTCGAAAAGTCCCGGCCTATTGCCTGCTTCCAACCATCTATCTTCCCCCATCGGGCCGAAACGGTGGATTTTGCGGTAAGGCCCCACGATCTGACCGCCGGGGCCGAACAGGGGTGCGGCATTGAAAACGCCCCTCTCAGCACGCAGCAACAGAGAACCGGTGATCCACAGGTCGTATTCAGTCGCCCAGGCCGAGAGCAGGCGGATGGTGGGGTCAGCAGGCAGGGATTCGGCCAGCTCGGCTGCACGCGCCAGATCGTAGCCGGTGGTCCACAGTTCGGGAAAGACGATCAGGTCGGAGCCGCGCCGGGCCGCCCGCTGCACCAGGTTCCGCCCGCGCGCCAGGTTAGCGGCGACATCGCCCAGCCGGATGTCGATCTGGGCCAAGGAGATGGTGAGCGTGCGATTCATGTTCTGCCCTGAAAAATACCTCCATTTGTGTCATTGCGAGCCGTTTTTTGGCGAAGCAATCTCCGATCATGCAGCTTGGGGATTGCTTCGTCGAGCGACCGCAGGTCGTCCTCCTCGCAATGACACCTGCTACTCGGCGGCGTCCGTACTCGCCTTCAGCAAAGCATCCAGCGCCGCTTCGGGATCGTTGGGATCGAAAGTGGCGATTTCCGCGGGGAGCGGTTCGGCGTCGGGCTCGGCAATCGACGCAGGGGCGGGAGAGGGGACGGATTCAGGGACGGAATCAGAAGGCGGGTCGGGGCGCACGATGCGGGCGGGTTCAGCGCCCTGGCCAGCGCCCAACTCTTTCGCTTCCAGCACTTCGGCGGAGACGGTGGGGGGCGGGCGCTTGTCTGCCGCGGCGCGCCCCGTGAACAAGCGGGCCAGAACGATCAAACCCAGCAAGATCAGGACAGCCGGCCAGATCTGAACGATGAGGTTGCTCTCGCCAAAACTCGCAGCCGCCAAAAAAGCGGCGAAGATCGCCAAAGCCCCGGCCATGATCAGCGCCCAGGCGAATTTTCGATGATCGCCGGCAAACAGGTAAAGCAACAGAAAACTGATGGCGAAACCGCCAAAGAGAGCCGCGCCCAGCAAGGCGGCCGTAAACGGGTTCGCGTCCGGCTGCATCCATTGCACGACGATCAGCCCGGCGATGCCAATGGTGACAATCGTGCCAGCTTGCAACAACGCCCACCAACGCTCACGACGATTGCTGAGGAACAAAATCAGGAATCCAGCGGCAATGCCCGCCAGGAACAGAACACCCAGCCATACCGGGGCGACGGCGTCGAGCGTAGAGAGATAAACGACGCTACCCAGGGCCAGGAAGCTGGTTCCGGGGATCGCATAAAGCCAGCGCTCCTGCTGAAATACGATGATGACGAGAAAGCCCACGCCCGTCGCGGCAAGCAGACCGGCGATGCTATAAGCCGTCATCAGTTTGTACTGATCGAGCGCGCCGAAATTGTAGAGCAGGCCGATGATGCCGATCGCCAACAGCAACAGCCCCCAAAAGATGGTGTTCAAGGATTTTTGATTCATGGTTTACGAGATGAATGGTGCGGTGAGTGGTCTGGGAAGATTTATGACGCCACCTGACCGGTAGAGGCTTCAGGTTCGTGCAAGCGCAGCATCGCCACAATCGCCAGGCCGAAAAAGACGGCGCTGAACAACCAGATCATCGTATGGTTCGTGAAATCGATCAGGCCGCCGGCGAGGATGGGGCCGGTGATGGCCGCGGCTGAGGAGGCGAAGTAATACAGCCCGGTATATGCGCCGATGCGCTCTTCGCCGCCGACATCGTAGACAATGGGCAGTGAATTGATGTTGATCAGGGCCCAGAACGCGCCCATCACCGCCAGCACGACGAGCAAGACAAGCGGGTTACGTACATTGAAGCCCACGATCAAGCCGATGAGCATGCCCGTTAATCCCACCAGGATCGTCCGCTTCCGGCCAAAACGCGTGGCGATGAAACCGCTGGGAATAGCGAAAAGGATGAGCGCGGCCGCGAACGCGGTTAACATTTGGGTGGCGGTGCCGGCATCGATCTTCAGGACATTGATGGCATACAGCGTGAAAAAGGCCTCCATCGCATTCCAGGCCACGAACCAGAAGAAGATCGCGACCAGAATCATCACCCCGCTGCGATCCTCTTGCCGCCACACCTCGCTCATGTTCTCGAAAAAGCCGCCGCCTTTGGGCTTTTCTTCCTGTTCGATATCCCGCGGCTCTTTGACGAACAACAAAACGACAATGACGGCCGCCAACATCACCGCCGCACCAACGATAAAGGGCAACGGCACGCCGATCTTGTACAGCGCGCCCCCCGCAAACAGGGCGATAGCGGCCCCAACCCCACCCATGAGGTTGATCACGCCATTGGCCTTGCTACGGTGCTCGGAGGGAAAGAGATCGCCGAGATAGGCGACAGTGGGGGAACGAAACAGGGCCATGCCGATGTTCGTGCCCAGAATCGCCAGGGCAATCAGCACAAAATTCTCGCGCACAAAGGGCACAAGAATGAAGAATACGGCCGCCAGGGGCGCCCCCACCATCAGCCAGGGCTTACGCCGACCAAAGCGCGTCCAGGTGTGATCACTTTTTTCTCCCACCCAGGGTTGCACAAACATATTGATGATGTTGTCCCAGGTCAGGATAAAGCCGATCATCGCCGCGGCTAACCCCAAATCCTCCAGCATGGGCGGGATGAGGCCATTGAAAATCGGCCAGAT
This sequence comes from Caldilineae bacterium, assembly GCA_011176555.1. GTDB lineage: Bacteria > Chloroflexota > Anaerolineae > J102 > J102 > DUEF01. Next base: position 1,456 of record DUEF01000285.1, on the reverse strand, counting down.
GATCGAGATGCCAAAGAAACCAAAACCGACTGTGAATGTGTAGCGCCAATTCATACCCTTCTCCTGATAGATTGAGTGATACGACAATGACAAGACGGAGGTATGATACCAGCAAATGGCGATATTGGGTATTCGAGCATGATGCAGATCGTGCATCGCTCTCACGTCCGTTTTTGATGAAGGAGAGGGCTGCTAAATTCCGCAGCCAGTGCTATACTTTTGACCATGAACACCCTCCGCTCGCGCCCGGCCACTGGCCATGCCCCTGGCAAGATCATCCTGTTCGGCGAACATGCCGTGGTCTACGGACGCGCAGCCATCGCCGCACCGATTCCGCAACTCCAAGCCCATGCCGAGATCCACCCGGCCGACCGTTGCCTGCTCCAGGCCGTCGATCTGAACCAGACCATCGACATTGCTCAAGCGCCCGAGGATGACCCCTTCGCCCTGATCGTGCGCCTGGTCTGCGCCGAACGCGACCGCCCGCTGCCGCCCTGGCGCATCGTCGTCCGCTCCGAGATCCCTATCGCCTCAGGTCTGGGCAGCGGCGCTGCCATCGCCACGGCCATCGCCCGCGCCATGCTGGCTGCTTTTCGCGCCGAGATGACTCTCGATCGCCTCAACGCCCTGGTTTACGAGGTGGAGAAGCTGCACCACGGTACGCCCAGTGGTATTGACAACACCGTGGTGGTGTACGGCCGGCCGGTGTGGTTCGTACAGGGGCAGTCGCCCCAACCTTTCGCCGTAGGCGAACCTTTGCACCTTCTCATCGCCGACACCGGCATCGCCAGCCCCACCAAAGTGACCGTGGGCGACGTGCGCCGGGGCTGGCTATCCGAGCCCAAACGCTACGAGGCGCTGTTTGATCGCATCCACGAAATCGCCTTGCTGGCTTACCGAGCGATTGAAGGCGGTGATGTAGCCACGCTGGGGCCGTTGCTGGATGAAAACCAGGCGCTTCTAACAGATCTGGACGTGTCTTCGCCCCCCCTGGAACGGCTATGTGCCGCTGCGCACGCGGCGGGGGCGCTGGGAGCGAAGCTCAGCGGCGGCGGTCGTGGCGGGAACATGATCGCGCTGGTCGAGCCAGAAAAACAGGCGGATGTAAAACAGGCGTTGGAGCGAGCCGGAGCGAAAAGGGTGATAGAGATGGTCTTGGGAGGGCCTTGATTGCATCCCCGGGATCGAATCGGCTATACTGACACACGCCATGAATCTCCACGAATTCATCACTGCCGCCGCTGAAAAAGGCTGGCTGAAAACCATCGACAAACCGGTCAGCACCGAACTGGAACTGGCCGCGGTCGCCTACGCCCTGGACGGCTCGCCGGTTCTGTTCACAAACGTTCAGATGCCGGATGCCGGAGGTCAGAAGTCAGAAATCAGAGATCGGGGAACGGCAATACCCAATATCCGATATCCAGTATCTGATAGCGGCCTGGAAGAACGAGCTGAG
>DUEF01000284.1 GCA_011176555.1 Caldilineae bacterium | reverse complement strand
CTGGGAGGGTGCAGGCAGCCAGACCGAGCGCCGCGATCAGGCTCAAGAGGAGGAGCGCTCTTGAAAAACGAGGGAAAGGAGTCATAAGGGCATCACTGTCATTGAGAATGAACTGGGTGGAATGATGACAATATCTCAATGGTAACGCAAGACGCGCGGGATCACAAAACGAAGGGAACAAATGGTCGGATTGTCGTGGACGCTTGACGCCAACGGTCAACATTTGCTGATTTTTTGCGATGAGCGCATAATGCGTGGGTTCGTTTCGGGAACGTCTTCCACCGTTACATTTTCGGTTCAACTGGATCTCATGGAGTCTTGCTGTGACCTCCGGGAGGTGGCCAGGACATTTTTGCCGAGTCCGATAGTTGTTGGCCACCTCCCGGAGGTCTGAGTTAATGACCCACGAAATCAGAAAGAGCTACATTTTCAATCAAGGAGTCACGGAGATGCACCGTATTAGTTCACGTTTTCGACATGTCTTTGCCTTTACGATTATCCTGATTGCCGGTGTCTTGTTGTTCGTGAGTGTCGGAGCGGCCCAGGGATCCGGGCGTCAATCTTTTGATGGCGTTTGGGAGTGGATCCCCGAGTCGGGAATTCCGGCAGGTGGCGAGCGGGAGATTGTTCCCGACCGTTATCTGACGGTTTCGCTGGATATGGCTCGCTTGCAAGCGCGGCTGGCCGTTGCCCCCAGGGTCCGCACTGGCGCTGATGGCATCATCCTCACTTTGCCGATGCCTGATGGCAGTTTCGCCCGTTTTGAGGTGTGGGACGCGCCGATCATGGCGCCGGAATTGGCGGCTAAGTTCCCGCGCATTCAGACCTACGCCGGGCAGGGCATCGACGACCCCACAGCGACGGTGCGTTTCGATACGACGCCCCACGGTTTTCACGCCATGATCATCTCAGTTCAGGGAACCACCTACATCGATCCTTACAGCCGGGGTGACGTCACGCATTACGTGGTCTACGACAAGCGGGATTACAGCGCCCGCCAACCCTACGAGGAAATCCTACCCCTGCCTGATGCGGATGCGGATGGCGAAGCCATTGGCGCTGCCGGGTCTGACGCCATCGCCGCCCATGGCGCCCAGTTGCGCATCTACCGCACCGCGGTGGCCGCCACCGGCGAATACACCCAGTATCACGGCGGCACGGTCGAGGACGGCATGGCCGCCATCGTCACCGCCATCAACCGGGTGAGCGGCATCTACGAACGGGAAGTGTCCGAGAACATGGAACTGGTCCCGAACAACGATCAGATTGTGTACACGGACCCCGACACCGATCCCTACACCAACAGCAGCGGTTCAGCCATGCTGGATCAGAATCAGAGCAACCTCGATTCGGTGATCGGTAGTGCGAACTATGATTTGGGGCATGTTTTCAGCACCGGGGGTGGTGGCATTGCATCATTGGGAGTGGTGTGCAAAAGCGGATCTAAGGCCAAAGGCGTCACAGGGCTGCCCAATCCCATCGGCGATCCCTTCTACGTCGATTATGTGGCTCACGAGATGGGGCATCAGCATGGCGGCAACCACACGTTTGCCGGCACCGCGGGAAGCTGTTTCGGCAATTTCAACCCGACCACCACGTTCGAACCTGGCAGCGGCTCCACCATCATGGCTTATGCGGGCATCTGCGGCGATCATGACATCCAGGACCACAGTGACGATTATTTTCACGTGGCGAGCCTCCAGGAAATCATCAATTACATCACCGTCGATGCCGGGAGCACATGCGGCACAGTGACCGCCACCGGCAATACGCCTCCCACCGCCGACGCCGGGACTGGCGGATTCACTCTCCCCGCCAGCACCCCCTTCCGCCTCACCGGTTTGGCCACAGACCCTGACGCCGACAGTCTCACTTACGACTGGGAGGAGTACGATCTGGGCGATGGGCCATTCAACACCAGCGCTCCGAACAGCGGTCACCCCCCCTTCTTCCGCTCCTTCGATCCCGCCTCTGGCCCCACCCGCACCTTCCCCCAGATGTCGGACATCATCGACAACACCGAGACTATCGGAGAACAGCTTCCCGCGGATTCCCGCACCCTGCATTTTCGCCTCACTGTGCGGGACAACCGCGCGGGTGGGGGAGGAACCGACTGGGACGAGATCAGCATCGATATCGACGGCGGCTCCGGGCCTTTCAAGGTGACCGCGCCTAACACCGCGGTCACATGGTCGGCCGGCGCTACGGAGACCGTCACCTGGGACGTGGCCGGGACCAGCAACTCGCCGGTGAGTTGCGCCAACGTCGATATCTTGCTTTCGACTGACGGCGGCTGGACTTACCCCACCGAGGTGCTGCTCGACACCCCAAACGATGGCTCCGAGCCCATCACTGTCCCCAACGTGGCCACTGCCGAGGCCCGCATCCAGGTGCAATGCGCGGATGACCGCTTCTTCGACATCTCGGACGCCGATTTCAGCATCGAGGCGGTGGCGTCCACGCCCACCGACCTGAAAATCACCGCCAATGGGACCACAGCGGAGCTGAGCTGGACGCATCTGGGCGCCAACACGCATTACGAGGTCTGGCGAGACGTCAGCCCCTACTTCGATCCCGCCCAAGGCGAGGGAACGCTGGTGGACACCGTCGAGGCCGTGGCGGGGACCAACACATTCCCCGACGCCGACCGCATCGGCGATCCCGCCGTCAACTACTTCTGGGTCGTACGCGGCAAAGTGGGATCGTCGGTGTCGGCTCCCACCGCTCCCGTGGGCGAGTTCGATTACAGTCTGACCGCGGGAACGTCGTAAAGGTCAGTGCTACACCCAAAGCCTGAACGCCCCCTGGGAGCAGTCCCCGGGGGCTTTGTTTTTACACCCGCTTCGCCTTCTGCTGCAACGCGTACAGGAAATTCAGCGCCTCTAGCGGCGTCATCGTGTTCACATCCACGCCCTCGATCTCCTGGCGGATGGGATCCGGGCCTTCGTTGAACAGGTCGAGCTGCATGGGGCCGCCCGGTTCGATGCTCAACGTATCATTTTCCGTAGACTGCTGCTCCAGTTGCCGCATGATCTCGTTGGCCCGCGATACCACCTGCTTGGGCAGGCCCGCCAGTTGGGCCACATGGATGCCGTACGATTTGTCGGCGCCGCCGGGCCGGATCTCGTGCAGAAATACCACGTCATCGCCCTGCTCGGCCACGGCCACATGGTAATTGGCCACATGCGGCAGTCGTTCGGCCAGGGTCGTCAGTTCGTGGTAGTGGGTGGCGAACAGCGTGCGGGCCCGCAGCCGGGGATGGCTGTGGATGAACTCGATCACGGCCCAGGCGATGGACATGCCGTCGTAGGTGCTGGTGCCGCGGCCCAACTCGTCCAGGATCAGCAGGGAGCGCTCGCTGGCGTGGTTGAGGATGTTGGCCGTCTCCACCATCTCCACCATGAAGGTCGATTGCCCGCTGTGGATCTCGTCCTGCGCGCCGATGCGGGTGAAGATGCGGTCCACCAGGCCGATGTGTGCGGAATCGGCGGGGACGAATGAGCCGATCTGGGCCATGAGCGTGATGATGGCGACCTGGCGGAGGTAAGTGCTCTTGCCGGCCATGTTCGGGCCGGTGAGGATCACCACCGCGGTTTCGGGGGCGAGATGGGCGT
>DUEF01000283.1 GCA_011176555.1 Caldilineae bacterium | reverse complement strand
TGAGATCGAATGCTCGCATCATCTCCAACGGCAGGGGGAAGACGATGGTCGAGTTCTGTTCGACCGCTATTTCGGTGAGCGTCGATAGGTAGCGAAGCTGAAGCGCACCGGGGGATTCGGTCATCACCCTCGCAGCCGCCGCCAACTGTTTGGACGCTGAGAATTCACCCTCGGCGTGAATGACTTTGGCCCGGCGCTCGCGCTCGGCCTCGGCTTGCTTGGCCATGGCCCGCTGCATCGTGCTGGGCAATTCCACATCTTTTAGCTCGACCACGGTGACTTTGATGCCCCAGGGTTCGGTGGCTTCGTCGATGATTTGTTGGAGTTTCTGATTGATGCGTTCCCGGTGAGAAAGGACGCCATCCAACTCCGCCTGGCCGACGACCGAGCGCAGGGTGGTTTGGGCGATTTGGGCGGTGGCCCGCCGGTAGTCTTCGACATTGATGACGGCTTTGTCAGGGTCGAGGACGTAGAAGTAAACGACCGCGTTGACGCGCACCGTAACGTTGTCTTTGGTGATGGCTTCTTGCGAGGGCACATCGAGCGTGACGACGCGTAAGTCCACTTTCGCCATGCGTTCGATGAAGGGAATCAAGATGATCAGGCCGGGGCCGCGCACGCCTGCGAAACGTCCCAGACGAAAGACAACGCCCCGTTCATATTCCTGCACGACCTTGATCGCCGATGCCAAGATGAACAGGATGAAAAGGATGAACACAAATATCGTGATCAGTGATGACATGATAAATTCTCCCGGAGCTATGTAAAGGCGCTGAAAAAAGGATTCAGTCTGCTTCGATTATAATCATTTATGGGACGGCTGACAATTGGCGTGCTGAAAGGCATGAGTTAATGAAATCTATCTTTACCCCCCTTGCCTAACTGCTCTCCGGCCTTTTATAATGACTTCATCCACTTTTTCATTCACATCTCAACATGGAGGTTCGTTATGGCAGCGAAGAAAATCCTGTTTTTGGTCGGCGATTTCGTCGAGGATTACGAAGTGATGGTTCCGTTCCAGGCGCTGGCCGCGGTGGGGCACAAACCCGAGGCCGTTTGTCCAGACAAGCAGGCGGGGGACACCGTGCGCACCGCCGTCCACGATTTCGAGGGAGACCAGACCTACAGCGAAAAACCCGGGCACAATTTCATGCTCAACGCCACTTTCGACGAAGTGGACCCGGCCGATTACGATGCCCTGCTGATCCCGGGCGGTCGCGCGCCGGAGTACATCCGCCTGAACCCGCGCGTCCTGGAGATCGTGCGCCACTTCGCCGACGCCGGCAAACCGATCGCCGCCATCTGCCACGGCCCGCAAGTGCTGGCCGCCGCGGGCGTGCTCGCAGGCTACACTTGTACGGCCTACCCCGCAGTCGGCCCGGACGTGACCATTGGCGGCGGCGAATACGTCGAAATCCCGGTGACGGACGCGGTCGTGTCCGGCAACCTGGTCACGGCCCCGGCCTGGCCAGCGCATCCGCAGTGGATCGCCAAATTCCTGGAATTGCTGGGCACGAAGATCGAGTTGTAGCGTTGGCGGGACTACAACCAAGCACTCACAAACTAGCATGTTCGGATGCGTCGCCTTTGCTTTTGGGCGACGCATCACTTTCTGACGCGCACTGCCAGTGATGGGTTGGCGACGGGGATACGAGCGTCGCGCGGGGTCAGGGCGGCAATTGGGCGAAATGGGCCATAATTTGGTATCATAACCGTCGTGTTATGACCTGGATCATAGCCAATCATGCCGATTACGGCCATAATGTAAGGTTGAATAGCCGATCAGGCTTAGACCCCAGCTTCGGGGTCTTCATTTTGCCTGTCGGTGCTGCAACCGATTGCATTTCAACGCATCTAAGAAAGGCAAGACACAAAAACACATTTCAAACACAACAAAACCCTATCAAACCATCGAAATCAAAGGAGTCTATTTTCTTATGACGCACAAATGGGTTTATCTTTTTAACGAAGTAGAACAAGCCGAAGCTTATGCAGGCGACTGGGAGGGCGTGCGCGGTCTGCTGGGCGGCAAAGGCGCTAACCTCGCCGAGATGACGCGCATCGGCGTGCCCGTGCCTCCGGGCTTCACCGTCACCACTGAAGCCTGCAACGGCTACCTGGAAGCGGGCAACCAATTCCCGGAAGGCATGTGGGAGCAGGAACTGGAAGCCATGAAAGTGGTCGAAGCGCAGACCGGCAAGAAATTCGGCGATCCCAAGAATCCACTCCTGGTCTCCTGCCGCTCCGGCGCCAAATTCTCCATGCCCGGCATGATGGACACCGTCCTCAACATCGGCCTGAACGAGGACACCATCCAGGGCATGACCGAGCTGACCGGCGACCCTCGCTTTGTCTACGACTCGTACCGCCGCCTGGTGCAGATGTTCGGCTCGGTGGTGATGGGTGTGCCCCCCGAGCCCTTCGAGGAAGTGCTCACAGAATACCGCGCGCAGCGCGGCGTCGAATCCGACACCGAACTCACCGCCGAAGACTGGAAGGCCATCAGCGAGGAATTCAAAAAGATCTTCAAACAATACACGGGCATGGATTTCCCCGATGACCCCTACGAGCAGTTGCGCCTGGCCACCGAGGCCGTGTTCAAATCCTGGAACGGCAAGCGCGCTATCGACTACCGCAATGCCGCCAAGATCGCCCATGACCTGGGCACCGGCGTCAACATCCAGACCATGGTCTTCGGCAACATGGGCGAAGACAGCGCCACCGGCGTGGCCATGACCCGCAACGCCACCACCGGCGAAAAGCACATCGAGGGCGACTATCTGGTCAATGCGCAGGGCGAAGATGTGGTGGCCGGCATTCGCGTCACCGATCGGGTGAGCAAGCTGGCCGAGGACATGCCCGAGATGTGGGCCGAGTTCGAGAAGATCTGCGAGCGCCTGGAGCAGCACTACCGCGAGATGCAGGACGTTGAGTTCACCATCGAACGCGGCAAATTGTGGATGCTGCAAACCCGCGATGGCAAGCGCACCGCCCAGGCTGCTGTCCGTATCGCCGCCGACATGGTCGATGAGGGGCTGATCACTCGCAAAGAAGCGGTCATGCGCGTGACGCCCGAGCAAGTTGACTTCTTCCTGCATCCTCAATTCACCGTCGAAGCCAAGCAGGCTGCACAAGAGGCGGGCAACCTGTTGGCCACGGGCCTGAACGTGTCGCCCGGCGCGGCGGTTGGCGTGGTCGCTTTCGACGCCGATCTGGCCGAGACCTGGGCCAAAGAAGAGGGCAAAGCCGTGATCATGGTTCGCCCCGAGACCAAACCGGACGATGTGCATGGCATGTTGGCGGCCAAGGGCATTCTCACCAGCCGCGGCGGACGCACCAGCCATGCCGCGCTCGTCGCTCGCCAGTTCGGCACCCCGGCCGTCGTCGGCGTGGCTGCCCTCGATATCGATATGAATGCCCGACAAATGACGGTCGATGGCAAAGTCATCAAAGAAGGCGACTGGATCTCCATCGACGGCACCACGGGCGAAGTCTACCTGGGCCAACTGGAAACCATGGTTCCCGACATCTCCGACCCCTGGCTGATGAAACTGCTCACCTGGGCGGATGAATTCCGCAAGCTGGATGTCTGGGCCAACGCCGACTATCCGGTCGACGCCCAGCGCGCTCGTGAGTACGGCGCTCGCGGCATCGGCCTCACCCGCACCGAGCACATGTTCTTCGAGCCCGAACGCCTGCCTTTCGTCCAGCAGATGATCCTCACCGATTCGGAAGAAGTGCGCAACGAATCGATCAATGCTCTGCTGCCCTACCAGCGCAGCGACTTTGCTGGTCTGTTCCGGGCCATGGATGGCTATCCGGTCATCATTCGCCTGATCGATCCGCCCTTGCACGAGTTCCTGCCGGCCCGCGACGATCTGGTCGACGAGATCGCCGAAGCCAAGATCGCCATCGCTCAGGGCGGCGACGCCGACGAACTCAATGCCGTCATCGCCGAGAAGGAAGAGATCCTGCGCCAGGTCGAAGCGATTCACGAGATGAATCCCATGCTTGGCACCCGTGGCGTGCGTTTGGGCATCATGATGCCTGAGCTGACCAGGATGCAGGTGCGCGCCATCATCGAGGCCGCTTGCGAAGTCGCCAAAGAGGGCGTGGATGTCCATCCCGAGGTCATGATCCCGCTCACCAGCCACGTGAACGAGCTGAAGGTGCAGCGCGCAGCGCTGGAGGCGGAAGCCAAAGACGTGATGGCCGAGCAAGGCATCGAGGTCGATTACAAATTCGGCACGATGATCGAGATCCCGCGCGCCGCGCTGACGGCTGACGAGATCGCCGAGTACGCGGAGTTCTTCTCCTTCGGCACCAACGACCTCACGCAGACCACCTTCGGCATCAGCCGTGACGACGCGGAGAAAGGCTTCCTGATCGATTACATCAGCAAGGGCATTCTCCCCGAGAACCCCTTCGAGACCATCGACAGGAATGGCCTGGCCAAACTGATGGGCATCGCCGTGGAACTGGGCCGCAAGACCCGCCCCGACCTGGAAGTGGGCATCTGCGGCGAGCACGGCGGCGATCCCAAGTCGATCCAAATCTGCCACGAGTTGAACCTCAACTACGTGAGCTGCTCACCCTTCCGCGTGCCCATCGCCCGCCTGGCTGCGGCGCAGGCCGCGTTGAGAGACCAGCAGTAGTCCGGGAGACCGGGAAACCAGTAAACCGGGAAACCGGGGGGCGTCTCATTAGCACACGTTCTCCCGGTTTTCCGGTCTACAGGTCTACTGTTCCCTGGTCTACTGATCCCCGGTCTAGCGGTTTACCACTCCCCTAAAACTATGGCACAATCACTACGTTTCATACCCCTCGGCGGCCTGGGGGACATTGGCCGCAACATGAGCCTTTTCGAATATGGTCGCAACATCCTCATCGTGGATGCGGGCGTCATGTTCCCCGAAAACGACATGCTGGGCATCGACCTGGTCATCCCCAACTTCGAGTACCTGCGGGACAAGAAGGACTGGGTGCGCGGCATCGTGATCACGCATGGTCACGAAGACCACACCGGCGCGTTACCCTACCTGCTGGAGGAGATCCAGGCGCCGATCTATTCCACGCGCCTGGTGCTGGCCCTGGTCGAACGCAAGCTCAAAGAGCGCTTTGGCAACAAATACAAGGCCGATTTGCACGAACTGAGCGCCGACGCCGGCCTGCGGCTTGGCCCCTTCACCGTGCATTCCGTGCCCCTCAGCCATTCCATCCCCGACAGCGTCGCTCTCGCCATCGACACGCCCATCGGCCGCTTGGTGCACAGCGGCGATTTCAAGATCGATTACACCCCACCGGCGGGCGAAGGCCCCAACCTGGCGGGCTTGGCCCGGCTGGCGGCCGAGGGAACCCTGGCGATGTTCTCCGATTCGACCGGAGCAGAGCGGGTCGGCTTCACGCCTTCTGAAAAGACCATCGAGCCCGCATTCGACAGGATCATGCGGGAAGCGCCGGGGCGCGTGATCGTCGCCAGTTTCGCCTCACAGCTCAACCGCATCCAACAGATTATCGACATCTCAAACCGATATAATCGCAAAGTCGCCATCGTTGGCCGCTCGATGGTGCAGAATTTCGAGACGGCGCGGCGTCTGGGCTACCTGAACGTGCCCAAAGGCGTGCATGTCCGTTTGGAGACAGCCAAAAAATTGCCGCCCAACCAAGTGACGATGATGGTGACGGGCAGTCAGGGGCAGCCGGAAGCCGCACTCGCGCGCATGGCCACGGGCCGGCATCGAGACATCAAGCTCAAAACCACCGACACCGTCGTGATTTCGGCGCACCCGATTCCCGGCAACGAGGAAGAAGTGGGCCGGATGATCAACCAGTTATTCGAGCGCGGCGTCGAGGTGATTTATCCGCCCATCGCCCATGTGCACGTTTCCGGCCACGCCAGCCAGGAAGAGATGAAACTGCTGCTGGCATTGGTGCGACCCAAGTTTTTCATCCCCGTGCACGGCGAACGACGCCATTTGCACCTGCACGCCCGCCTGGCCGAGGGTATGGGCATCTCCCCCGACAACATCTTCCAACTGCGCGATGGCGATGTGTTCGAGATCTCGCCCAACGGTTGTCGCGTGGTCGATCAGGTCGCAAGCGATTATGTGTTTGTCGATGGTACGGGCGTCGGTGATGTCGGCCCCAAGGTGCTGCACGAACGTGACGCCCTGGCCAAGGGTGGTTTCGTCACCGCCATCATTCCCATCCGCAAACATTCGCGCGAGCTGGCGGCTTCCCCCCGCATCGTCACCCGCGGCGTCATCTACCGCGAATTGCCTGATGATGTCCTGCAGGGGGCGACGGACGCGCTGGAGCAGGCGCTGAAACGCAGCAAGCGACGTAAAAGCGCTCTGGAATCCAGCGCCCGAGAAGCGCTCAGCCGTTACTTCTACAAAAGCACCAGGCGCAGCCCGGTCGTCGTGCCGGTTGTGATCGAAATCGAATAAGTATTGGGTATCGGGTATTCATTTCGTTTTCTCGTCGGCTGGCGAACGCAAAATACCCAGTATCCAATACCGGCAGTCACATTTAGACGTTGACGGCAAAAGCGATTTTCACAGTAGTCTTGTAGGAGACGATCTTGCCGCCTTCCACTTTGGCTGTCATATTCATGACTTCGACGCCAGTGATGCCGTGTAGCGTTTTGGCGGCGGTCTTGACTGCGACCTGGGCGGCGTCCTCCCAGCTTTTTTCGGATGAACCAACGAGTTCGATAACTTTTGCGACTTGTGACATGGTAGGCTCCGTGACGAGTGAATTTGATTCTTTTGGAATTCAGGGAGTGAACTGGGAAATACGTGTTGCGTGTTCCGTTTGGATAAGTTCTTCGACAACGTTGGATTAACAATGCTCAGACACAAACAGATGTCTTTCCGCATCATCTTACCCCCAGGCCCGCCCATTCGCAAAAAGATGCGAGACTTTCCCGGCTTTTGAGCGTCATCTCTTTGACAACGTTTGTCTGGACAGGTAGAATCGCGTGGCAACTCAACGAATCCCATCATCTACCAGGAGTATGATTACATGGCGCAACTAATCCGACAGACCGGCTTATATTTCGAAGAATTCGAGGTGGGCGACAGCATCGAAAGCGCAGGGCGCACTATCACCGAGGCCGACATCGTTCAGTTCGCCATGTTGTCCGGCGACTGGAATCAGATCCACACCGATGCCGAGTACGCCAGAGAACAAATGATGGGCGAACGCATCGCGCATGGCCTGCTGGTGCTCTCGGTGGCTTCAGGCCTGGCGGTGCGCCTGGGCTTCATGGAAGAGACGGTGATGGCGTTTATGGGTTTGGAGTGGGAATTCCGCCAGGCCGTGAAAATCGGTGACACTGTACGCGTGAGAGCGACTGTGGCCGAAAAGAAAGAGATGCCGCGCCTGGGCGGCGGGTACGTTTGGTTCAAGGTCGATGTCCTTAACCAAGATGACAAGCGCGTTCACCGCGGTAGGTGGAAGGTTTTGGTGAAGGGGAAACCGACAGAGTAGCAATAGCATCAGGGACTATCGGCAACTACGCGCCGGCACGTCCTGTTCGGGCGCCATCGTCAGGCCACTGGCTCCGTGTGTCCAGATATTGGTTGCACTGGTTACGCCTTCCACTTCTAGCCAAAAGTAGATGTGATTGTCGGGATCGTTGGCTGCGCTGATGTCGATATCGTTAAAATCCCAGACCAGATAGTCAAACTGGTCACCATCAATCACGCGCGGCTGTCCGAGTGGGACTTGCTGGCGTTCTTTGTTGATCCCATTGTTTACGGATGAAAACAACCTGACCGGCGGCCGTGGCAGCACGCCACTGCCCAGGGCTTTCAGTGTGTCTTGTTCGAAGAGTATGCTGCTGATATTCGCATAATGCGCTTCGGTAATGGGGGCGTTGTCATGCGGCCACACGATCTCGATTTTGGCGTCGATGGCGGGTGGCAGATTGTGCGTGACATCGCTGGGGGTGTCTTGCTGCGGCGAATGGGTGCGGGCATCTGCGCCATGCGTCCAGATGTTTCGCCGTGTGGCGTAACCATCGACCGTGACGAAGAAATTGAGCACATTTTGTGGGTCATTGGCGGCGCTGACGTCGATGTCGTTAAAATCCCAGACGGTGAAAACCCGGCCATTTTCTTTGACCTGACGGGGCTGTCCGATTGCCGTTAGGCGGGCGGGCGCGTTGTTGAGGGTCGTCCATAAGCGCACAGGTTGATCGAAAGCACAGGCGACGGGATTGAGCAGTTCGTCTTCGTAAAGATGTGCTGTGATGTTGGCGAGTTTGGCTTCGCTAACCGGCGCGCCGCCATGTGGCCATACGATCTCGATCTTGGCAATAATGGAGGGCTGTTGCGTTGGGGTGGCGGTGGGGCTGGGAGAAGGCGTGGTGGTGGGCGTAGCTGTCGGGCGGGGCGTAGGCGTGCTGGTGGGACGACGCGTGGGAGTGGCGGTGGGGGGGACGCGTGTCGGTGTTCTTGTAGCCGTTGCTGTTGGAGTCCAGGTGGGAACCGGGGTTGCTGAGGGTCTGGGTGTGGGGGAGCGAACCGCGGTCGCGGTGGCAGTTTGCCTTGGGGTGGCGGTTGGAGTGGGTGTGGATATCGCGCACTCCCCGCCATCAAAAATCTCCAGGATGCCGGCGTCGTAAGCCGCCACATAGATGGTATTGTCCCAGACAGCCAGTCCCTGACCGCCGTGATCAGCATTTTGGGAGGCGATGAAATGAGCACTTACCTGTTCGCCCGTACGCGTGTCGAATGTCAGTAGACGATTATTCACGGCGTCGACCACATGCAGTTGCTTTGTCGCGGAATTGAATGCGAGGGCGAAGGGCTGGATGCTGAGTTGATAACGCGTTAGTTCGACTCCGGTTTGACTATCCAAGACAAGAATGCTTTTGGCGTTACGGCTTCCCACGTACAGGCGGTTACGCACCTCATCAATGTCGATGCCAAAGGCGTCATCACCTGTCACCGGCCCGAAGACGTCGAGCAAAGCGCCGTCCGCGCTGACGACGCTGATGGAGCCGTTGAGATGGCTGATAAACGCGCGATCATTGCCGGCTGCGACCAACGCTGGCTGTGATGTCACAGACACCGTAGCGATGGGTTCGTGATCGACCAGATCAAATACGTTCACGGCGTTTTCAGCGAAGCTGGCCACATAGAGACGGTCGGCTTCAGCGTCAGCCCCCCAGGGCATACCACCTACTGCGAGTGTGTTGATCTGGCGGCGGTTGGCCAGATCGATGACGCTAACCGAGTTGCTATCACGATGGACCATGTACGCGAGTCCCTGCCAGTAGGCCATCGCGTTGGCTCCACGACCGTTCGTGCTGATGAATACGCTAGGATTGTCTGGGGCCACCAACGCCAGTTTGGCGCTGTCGTAAAGCCCCACCAGAGCGCCTTCGGGCCCGGCCGCCGCGCCTTTTGGATGCGTCCCCACCGTTATGCCGGTCAAGTAGCGAGGTGCACAAGCCGCTTCAGTTGGCGTCGCTGTCGGTGTGGTGGCGGGGGTGGGGCTAGGTGACGGGGTCTTAGTTGGGGTTGGGGTCTTGGTGTCGGTGGGGGTGTTTGTCGGCGTTGCTGTGTGTGTCGGAGGGGGCGTT